>DATCGH010000313.1:0-2994 GCA_036509055.1 Caldimonas sp. | reverse complement strand
GCCGTGGCTCGTTGCAGGGCCCGCTCGCTGCCGGCGAGGAAGACCTCGTCGCGCGCCGGCTCCCGGGCGCTGTCGAACGCCACCCGCAGCCGGACCACGCCGGCCGGCGCGAGCGGCAGCTTCGAGACGACGCCGGCGTGCAGCGCCGCGGCCATCGCCTGCCAGACCGGCGCGGCGCCGCTGACGCCGCTGATGCTGTGCATCGCCTCGCCGCTGGCGTTGCCGATCCAGACGCCGAGGGTGTAACGGTCGGTGAAGCCGATGCACCAGTTGTCGCGCATGTCCTTGCTGGTGCCGGTCTTCACCGCCGCGAAGCCGCGAGTCGCCAGGGCGCTGGCAAGGCCGAAAGTGCGGGCGCGGGCGTTGTTGTCGGCGAGGATGTCGGTGACCAGGAATACCGCCGCCGGATCGGCGACGCGCACCGGCCGCGCCGCGGCCGCGCCGCTGCGCAGGATCGGCGGCGAGTACAGGCCGCCGTTGGCGAGCGTGCGGTAGGCGTTGGTCAGCGCCAGGAGCGAGACGTCGGCGCTGCCGAGCGCGAGCGACGCGCCGTACCAGCCGGCGCTCTCGGGCAAGGCGAAGCCGAGGGCGCGCAGGCGCTGGTGCAGCGCATCGGGCCCGAGCAGGCCGGCGACGCGCACCGCCGGCACGTTGAGGCTGGCGCCGAGGGCCGTGCGCGCGCTGACGAAGCCCTTCCATTCGCGGTCGTAGTTCTGCGGCAGGTAGAGCCCGGCGGCGGTGGCGATCTGCGCCGGCGAGTCGTCGAGCAGCGTCGCCGGCGTGATCAGGCGCTTCTCGAACGCCAGCGCGTAGACGAAGGGCTTGAGCGTCGACCCCGGCTGGCGCCGCGCCAGCACGCCGTCGACCTCGCCGGCTGCGGACGAGCGCGCATTCGAGCCGACCCAGGCGAGCACCTCGCCGCTGGCGTTGTCGAGCACGACCACGGCGCCGTCCTCGACGTTGCGGCCGGCGAGCTCGGCGAGCTGGCGAGCGAGCGTCTCGGAAGCGAATCGCTGCAGCGCGGCGTCGAGCGTGCCCGGCTGCGCCGCCGGTCCGCGGGGATCGATCGCCTGACGGGCGAAATGCGGCGCGAGCTGCTCGCCGAGCGGCATGCCGCCGCGCCGCGCCAGCGCGGTCTCGGTCTGGCCGATGACGCCGACGCAATCGAGTCGCTGCAGCCGGAGCACGCCGCAGGCGCGCTCGGCCACGGCCGCCGGCCGAGCGTTCGGCGAGCGCACCAGCGCCGCCGCGACCGCGGCCTCCTGCGCATCGAGGCCGCTCGCGTGCTTGGCGAACAGGGTCTGGGCGAGCGCATCGATGCCGACGATCTCGCCACGGAACGGTACGGCGTTGAGATAGGCCTCCAGGATCTCGCTCTTCTTCCACGCCGCCTCGAGACGCGACGCGGTCACCGCCTGGCCGACCTTCTGGACGACGCTGCGACCGCCCGCGGGCCGCGCCAGGCCGTCGTCGAGCAGGCCGGCGAGCTGCATCGTCAGGGTCGAGGCACCGCGGGTCCTGGTGTCGATCAGGTTGCCCCAGGCACTCCGGGCCGCAGCGCTCCAGTCGACGCCGCTGTGCTCCCAGAAGCGCCGGTCCTCACTCAGGACGATCGCCGTCAGCAACGCGGGCGACACCTCGGCGAGCGGCACCCAGGCGAGACGGCGCACGTCCTTGTCGACGCGCAGTGTCTGGATCGGCACGCCATGGCGGTCGAGCAGAGTGATGTCGGAGGGTCGATGCGCCGCCTTCACCGCGGCGAAGCTCGGCAGCGGCGCCGCGCCGGCCTCGCCGGCGGCAAGCCCGAGCGCGAGCAGCAGCGCCGCGGCAACGCGATTCACGGGGCGACCTCGATGCTCGCGTTGGGCGCCTCGCCGAAGCTCTCCGGCGCGTACATCGCCTCGACCCGGGTCGGCGGCAGCGCGAACTTGCCCGGATTGTTGAGGCGCACGCTGTACTCGACGACGTGCTTGCCGCGCGGCAGGTATTCGTAATAGCCGCGGTAGGCCTCGAAGCTGCGTTCCTCGAACGCTGGCCAGGCCGAGCCGGCGCGCTTCTCGGTGCGCGTCGCCAGCGCCGAATCGCGGCCGAGGCCGGAGCCGAGGATGGTCGCACCGCCCGGCACCGGATCGCTGACCACGACCCAGGTCATGTCGGCCTGGGCGTCGATCTCTAGCCGCACCCGGACGATGTCGCCGCGCGACCAGCGCGCCTTGTCCTTCTGCTCGACGGCGCTGATGCTGCGGGCGATGCTGTAGCCGGCGGCGAGCGGCGCCTTGAGGGGAATCGCCGCCAGGCTTTGCACCGTGAGCCAGGGCTTGCCGCTGCCCTGCTGTGCGACCGTGAGCGTGCCCGACCCCGGCGGCCACGGCAGCGCCAGCCGACCGCCCGCCGGCTGCGTGCCCCAGTCGGCGACGCGCGCCGACGACGCCGCGCCGACCGGCGCCGGCAGATCGATCTGCGCCACCGTGGTTCCGGCGACCTTCTGCGACTCGAACTTCGCCGCGAACTTGTCGAGCGCGAGCGAGCCCCAGAGGTTGGCGGTGGTGGTGAGCCAGGCGCCGCGACGCTGCCGGGCGAGCGAGCCGACCACCATCTTCGGCAGATCGTCCTTCCACGCCGGATCGTCGAGCACCGCGAGGATCAGGCGCGCGGCGTTGGCGTCGGCGCTGTCCATGAGCCACCACCAGAAGTCGCTCTCCTCGGTGCTGAACTTCAGGGTCGTGCCGGCGTAGGTGAGCCGGCCGCGCAGGACCTGGTTCGCCTCCTCGAGGCGCTTCGCCCGATCGGGAATGCCGTCGACGCGCTTCAGGATGCGGAGCCAGTCGATCACCGCCGCCGTCGGCCAGACGTTCGGCGTCAGGGCGATCGAGCCGAGCGCCTTCGCCTGCGCCCGGCCGTAGCGCGACAGCGCCTCGATCGCCGCGAGCTTCCTGACGTCGAGGTCGGGCCGCGGCGACCAGCCCTTGCGCTCGATCCGGCCTTCGACGAAGC
>DATCGH010000312.1:0-2008 GCA_036509055.1 Caldimonas sp. | reverse complement strand
ATTGACGAGCGTGCCGGCGCCGATCTTCAGCCGGCCGACGTGGAAGAAGCGCACGCCCCCCTGCAGCGTCGCCGAGCGGTCGATCTCGAAGCCGCAGAGACGATAGAGCAGCGGCCGGAGCGCGAACGGCAGGCAGCGATGGAGGAGGTTGACGGCCGCCAGGCCGAGGAAGTAGATCTGCGAGCGGATCCGGTAGCGGCCGGATTCCACGGCGGTCACGCTGGCCCAGGGTCGGCGGGCGGCAGCGATCGGCCGACAGCGAAATATTCGAAGGCGGCGGCCCTCATCGCCACCGGATCGAAGAGGTTGCGGCCGTCGAAGATCACCGGCTCCCTCAGGCTTGCCCGGATGACTTCAAGGTCGGGGCTGCGGAACGACTTCCACTCGGTGACGATCACCAGCGCGTCGGCCCCTTGCAGAGCCTCGTTCTGCGAATTGCACCACGCCAGCCGGGCGAGCGCCTCGGGCTGGCCGGCCAGATCGGACTCGAGGCTTCGTCGGGCCTCGCCGAGCGCGACCGGATCGAACAGCCGGAGCGCGGCGCCGCGCTTCAACAACTCGGCGACGACCACCCGGCTCGGTGCCTCGCGCATGTCGTCGGTGTTCGGCTTGAACGCCAGGCCCCAGACGGCGAAGGTCCGGCCTTCGAGTCGCGCGCCGAAGCGGGCGACGATCTTCGTCACCAGGATCCGCTTCTGCGCCTCGTTCACCGCCTCGACGGCGCCGAGCACCCTCATTTCCGTGCCGTGCTCCTCTGCGGTCCGGCGCAGCGCCTTCACGTCCTTGGGGAAGCAAGAGCCGCCGTAACCGGTGCCGGCATAGAGGAAGTCATAGCCGATACGCGGGTCGGAGCCGATGCCATGGCGCACCGATTCGATGTCGGCGCCGACCTTGTCGGCGAGATTGGCCATCTCGTTCATGAACGAGATCCGGGTGGCGAGCATCGCGTTGGCCGCGTACTTGGTGAACTCGGCCGAGCGCACGCCCATGACCAGTGTGCGGTCGTGGCGCCGGTTGAACGGCGCATAGAGCGAGGCCATCGCCTGCAGGCCGCGCCGGCCGGGCGCGTCGTCATCGGCACCGATGACGATCCGGTCGGGCCGCATGAAGTCCTCGACCGCAGCGCCTTCCTTCAGGAATTCGGGATTGGATACGACAGTGAGCGACGCACTCGCCGCGGAGTCGCCACGCGCTTGCAACTCGTCGCGGATGGTCGCGCGCACCCTGTCGGCCGTGCCCACGGGCACGGTCGACTTGTCGACGACGACCTTGAAGCCCTCCATGTGGCGGCCAATGTTGCGTGCTGCCGCGAGCACATGGCTGAGGTCTGCCGAGCCGTCCTCGCCTGCGGGCGTACCGACGGCGATGAACTGGATTTCGCCGTGGCGCACGCTCGCGGCGACGTCGGTCGAGAAGGTCAGTCGGCCGGCGCCGCGATTGCGGCGAACAAGGTCCTCGAGGCCCGGTTCGTAGATCGGAATGTGGCCGGCCTCGAGTTGCTCGATCTTGCGCTGGTCAAGGTCGAGGCAGAAGACCTCGTTGCCGACATCAGCCAAGCAGGCGCCCGTGACAAGACCGACGTAGCCGGTACCGATGACAGTGACTTTCATTCGCTCGGGATTCTAGTGGCGACCCGCTGGACGCCGCTGACTCGGCCGCTGCAAGCGACCGCCTACAATTTTTGTGCTTCCACAGGGCCTTATGGACGACGACAACTCTCTCATCGCCGAACGCCGCGCCAAGCTCGCGGCGATCCGCGCCCGCGGCGTCCCTTTCCCGAACGACTTCAAGCCGGGCGACCGGGCCCTCGAGCTCGCCCGTCGCCACGGCCACCTCGAGAACGAGACGCTGGAGCCGCAGAAGGTCACGGTCTCGGTCGCCGGGCGGATGATGCTCAAGCGCATCATGGGCAAGGCGAGCTTCGCCACCCTGCAGGACGCGAGCGGCCGGATCCAGCTGTTCGTCACCCGCGACGCCCTCGGCGAGGAAGGCTACGAGCGCTTCAAGC
>DATCGH010000311.1:0-4332 GCA_036509055.1 Caldimonas sp. | reverse complement strand
CAAGCAGGTGAACCTCGGCAACGAGCTTCTGGAGCGCCTTGCTGCCGTGCTCGAGCCCCACATCCTCGCGATCGTGCGCAATCCGTTCGCCAGCGTCTCCTCGGCCTTCCGCTTCCAAGACAACGAGCCGATCGAGCCGATTCGCACCGACCAGGCGGTGGCCCGGGTGGTCGAGCTGCTGCCGAGCGTGGCCCGGTTCGGCGTGCCGCAGCTTTCCACCGACGAACTCTGGCGGCTGCCCGAGGCCGCCTTCGAGGCCGTGCGCTGGCGGGTCCAGAGCGAGCCCCTGGCCGACTTCGCCCGGCAGTCGCCGCGCGGCCTGCTGATGACCCACGAGCAGTTCGCCGGCGATCCGGAAACGGCGGCGCGTCAGGCCTATGCCTTCCTCGGCTGGCCCTTCGACGACGCCGTCTCCGCGTTCCTGCGCTCGACCACCGGCGGCGAGAAGAGCCTCCCCGGCGCCTCGGCCACCAAGCGTCAATACAGCATCCACCGCGATCCCGCGGAGGCCGTCCACCGTTGGCGCAAGGACCTCACCGACGAGCAGGTCGGCGACATCCGCTCGATCGTCGCCGGCAGCGCCCTGCTGGCGCTCTGGCCGGAGCTTTCGGCCTGAGCGTCAGGGCACCTTGCCCAGCCACGTCGAGAGATCGAGCAGCGTCTCGCTCAGGGCGTCGAACCGGTCCTTGCCGAGGAACCCGCTCCACTCGCGCTCGATCTGCTCGACGGTCCTGCGCATCAGCTTGCCGGCGGCGCGCCCGCGTTCGGTGAGCTGGATCACGCGCGCCAGGCCGTTCTCGCCGTCGGCCCGGCGCAGGTAGCCGCGCGCCTCCAGGCCCGACAGCAGGTAGTTCATCGACTGACGGCTGGTCGCACAGGCGCGGGCCAGCTCGCTCGGCCGCTTGCCGTCGGGGCCGGGATACGTCATCACGGCCAGCTCGGTGGGCGTGATGTCGTAGCCGTGCTCGTTCAGCGCCTCGAGCATGCGCTGCACCACCGCCTCCCGCGGGAAGCGCAGCAGCGCACCGATCAGCGGCCGGCCGAAACCAGCCTCCGGCGCCTTGCGCCGTGCGCTTGACTTCGACGTAAAGGTTTTGTACATTGACGTACAGGATTTTTACATTAATGAGGAGTGTGCCATGAACGGAACCCCCGCGCCTTCGGAAGTCATCCGCATCGGCCAGATCGAGATCCGCTACCTGCAGGCCGCCGGCGTCGCCGGCGACATGAGCTGCTTCGAGATGCAGGTGCCGCCCGGCGCCGGGGTGCCGCCGCCGCACAGCCACGCCGAGCACGAGGAGCTCGTCTACGTCCTCGACGGCATGCTGCGCTACACCGTGGGCAGCGTCACGCGCGACCTCGGCCCCGGCGACACGATGGGCACGCCCCGGGGCGTGGCGCACGCCTTCGGCAACCCGCACGCCGCGCCGGCGCGGGTGCTGGTGATGAACTCGCCGGGCATCGATCCGCAGTACTTCCGCGACGTGGCCGCGATCGCCAACGCCGGCGGCCCGCCCGACCGGGCGCGGCTGGCGAGCACGATGCAGCGCTACGGGCTCACGCCGGTGAGCGGCGCTGCGCCCGCGGGCGCGCGAGCCTGAGGCGCGGACCCGCCGAAACGCGCCGGTCGCGAGGCCTGGCTTCCCCGGCTACTTGACCTGGCCGCGGAGCTCGCCGCCCGGATTGGCGGCGGTGTGCAGGTTGACGTACCACAGGCCCTGCTTGAGCTGGTCGATCTGCGCCTGAGTCAACGTCGCCTGGCCGACGATCGGGCTCGCCATCGACCCGGTGAACGGCACGACGACGCCGGCGTTCGCACCGGCGGCGGCGGGGCCGTGGAGATGGCCGGCGGTGACCGGGCCGGTCGTTCCGGAGTACGTCACCGTCCACTTGAGGGTGTTGCCGTCGAGGTCGAGCTTGGCCGTTCCCGAGCCGGCGCTCGCGTTCGGCGGCACCTCGTTCTGGCCGGAGAGCGGAACCGACATGTTGCCGGTCATCTTGTCCATCATGCCGCAGCCGGTGACGGCGAGCGCGCCGGCGGCGAGAAGGGTGGCAAGAGCGAAACGACGAGCGATCATGAACTGTCTCCTCGGTTGGAGCCGGGTGCGCGATCCGAGCCCGGCGGGCCGCTCGATCATAGAGCGGCGACCGGCGAAGCGCCTCGAGACGCACCCCATGCACCGGACGCTCTCGGGGTGGCCCGGCAGCGCGTTGGCGCGCCACGAGCCAAGCGCGGGCGCGCCTCAGTGGGCCATCAGCACGGGAAGGGTCATCGAATCGAGGATCGAGCGCGTGGCGCCGCCGAGGACGCGTTCCCTCGCCCGGCTGTGACCGTAGCAGCCCATCACCAGCAGGTCGGCCGAAGAGTCGGCGGCCAGCGACAGCATCGCCTCGCCGATCGATCCCGACGCGGCACCGCACGGCCGCTCCGTCACCACGATGCCATGGCGTCGCAGGTAGGTGGCGACATCGGGGGCCGCGGCGGACGGCTGATCGCCCTCCGGCCACGTCGCCAGGATCACCTGACGAGCGCGTTTCAGGAACGGGATCGCCGCCTTCACGGCCTGAGCCGATTCGCGGGTGTCCTTCCAGGCGACGAGGACGGTGTCGCCGGTCGTCGCCGGCGCGCCGATGTAAGGAACGACCAGCGCCGGGCAGCCGCTGTCGATCACGACCGACTCGACGAGATGCCGCGGCGTGCTGGTCTTGACCGACCGGTCCGGGTCTGGCTGCGCCAGGATCACGAGGTCGGCGGCCCAGGCGCTCAGCGCCAGGGCGCGTTCGGGCTCCAGGAAGCCGGCCTCCTTCCAATGCAGGCGGCCGCCGACCGATTTCGCGACCCGCTCGTAGTTGGCGCGCGCCTCCTGCAGGCGCCGCTCCTGCATCTGCAGCGCGATCGCTGCCGCTTCCGGGCTGAGCATCATGGCGAGGGGCTGCTCGGCCCAGACCGAGTCGACGGCGAAGAGCGTCGTCAGATCGGCGTCGAACATGGACGCGATGGAGGCGGCGTACCTCGTGCGCTCTTCCCAGCGGGTGGCGGCATCGGCATGCAACAGGATCGAGCGGATGGCAGTCATCGTGAGCTCCTCGGTTCGTGCCGGTCTGTGTCACTCTAGACAGCGATGACGCGGTCGGTCTTGACGGCCGTCAACCCCGCTTCCGGCAGCGGTACTCGGCCGCATGGTTACCGCATCGAGCCACCCGGGGCGTGCTCAACTACGCCCATGAACGTGCGTTCCGCCGCGCCCGCCCTTGGCGCCGCCATGCTGTTCGGCGCCAGCACCCCTTTGGCGAAACTGCTCGTCGGCGACATAGGACCGCTCCTCTTGGCTGGACTGCTCTACCTGGGCAGCGGACTGGGCCTGGGCGCGCTCCTCCTGGTGCGACGTCTCAGGAATCCGCAGGCCGCAAGAGAAATGCGGGTCCCGCAAAGGGAGTTGCCGTGGCTGCTGGGTGCCATCCTCTTCGGCGGCGCCCTCGGGCCGGCGCTGCTGATGTGGGGCCTGGCGCAGACCGACGGCGCGACCGCGTCGCTGCTCCTGAACGTCGAAGGCGTGCTCACCGCGGCACTGGCGTGGCTCGTGTTCAAGGAGAACGCCGATCGTCGGATCGTCCTCGGCATGCTGGCCATCGTCGCCGGCGGCGTCCTGTTGTCGTGGCAGCCGGGAGCGACGAGCTCGTCTGCCGGCGCCCTGTTCATCCTGGCCGCGTGCCTCTGCTGGGCCATCGACAACAACCTGACGCGCAAGGTCTCGACGAACGACGCGATGCTCGTCGCCTGCGTCAAGGGACTCGTCGCGGGCGGTTGCAACACGGCCTTGGCGTGGGCCGCCGGAGCGGCGCTGCCGGGAGCGCCCGCGGTGGCTTCGAGCCTGCTGGTCGGCTTCTTCGGCTACGGCTTGAGCCTGACGCTGTTCGTGATCGGACTTCGCGGCCTCGGCGCCGCTCGCACGGGAGCCTATTTTTCGGTGGCGCCGCTGTTCGGTGTGGCCATCTCCCTGGCCCTCTGGCCCCGCGTTCCGGAACCGTTGTTCTGGGCGGCTGCAGGACTGATGGTTCTAGGCGTGTGGCTGCACGTTCGCGAGCGACACCAGCACGAGCATACCCACGAGCCGCTCGAGCATTCGCATCGTCATCGTCACGACGAGCATCATCGGCACCCGCACGCCTTCGAGTGGAGCGGCGATGAACCGCATGCGCATGCGCATCGCCACGCGGTCCTGACGCACAAGCATCCGCACTATCCGGATATCCATCACCGTCACTTGCATCCGCACTAGGCGATGCCTTCGCGCCTTCCTGGCGGAGCCCGTGGCGCACCGGCAGCGCGCG
>DATCGH010000310.1:0-2568 GCA_036509055.1 Caldimonas sp. | reverse complement strand
GTCGAGCTCGGCCGGCGGGCCCTCGAACTTCTTGAGGCCGTCCTGCAGGCCGATGACGCGGGTGCAGAAGTCGCAGGCGAGATCGACGTCGTGGATGTTGCAGAGCACCGGGATGTGGAACTCGGCGGCGATCTCGCGGATCAGGGTCATCACTTCGCGCGAGATCTTCGGGTCGAGGCTCGAGGTCGGCTCGTCGACCAGCAGCAGCTTCGGGTTCTGGATCAGGGCGCGGGCGATGCCGACCCGCTGCCGCTGGCCGCCGGAGAGGCGGTCGGCGCGCTTGTCGATATGCTCGCTCAGGCCCACCCGGTCGAGCAGGCGCAGCGCCTGGGCGATGTCGTCCTTGGTGTACATGCGCAGGATGCTGCGCAAGGTGCCGGTGTAGCCGAGCCGGCCGGAGAGGACGTTGTCCATCACCGACAGCCGCTCGATCAGGTTGAACTCCTGGAAGATCATGCCGATGTTGCGGCGCTGCAGCCGCATCTCGGCGTAAGAGAGCTGGAGCAGGTCGACGCCGTTGAACAGCACCTGGCCGCTCTTGGGCTCGACCAGCCGGTTGACGCAGCGGATCAGCGTCGACTTGCCGGCGCCGCTCGGGCCGATGATGGCGAAGAAATCATCGGGCCCGAGCGTGAAGCTCACGCCCTTCAGGATCTCGCGCTCGGCGTAGCCGGCGTGCAGATCCTTCACTTCCAGGACGGCTTGCATCGGCGCCCCCGCCTACTTGCCGCCGCCCGCTTCGCGGATGACGTTGTAGTCGGAGTCCTTCATCTCGACGAACTTCTCGGAGTCGACGTTCTCGAGGTACTTCTTGCCGACCTCGCTCTGGTCGAGCGTGACGAAGGTGTCCTGGATCTGCTTCTTCAGCTCGGGGCAGAGCGAGGCGCGGTAGACGAACGGGTCCTGCGGGATCAGCGGCGAGGTCCAGAGGATGTTGAAGTCGTCGGTCTTCATCTTCCCCTTGCTCGCGGTGAGGGCGTTCATGAAGCGATGGGTGGCGACGAAGGCGGCGTCGGCCTTGCCGTCGAACACCGCGAGGGTCGAGAGGTCGTGGCCGCCGGAGAACGCGACCTTGCCGAAGTACTGCTTGAGCGGCATCTTCACGACCTTGCCGCCGAAGATCGATTCGGGAATCAGCGAGCCCGAGGTGCTGGCCGGGTCGACCAGCAGCATCACCGAGCCCTTCACCGAGTCGAGCGTCGTGAACTTCGAGCCCTTCTTGGTGATGAGGATCGACTTGAAGCCGGGGCCGGCTTCCTGCACGCCGTCCTTCTTCTTGTAGTAGGTGGCGAAGACGTCGATGTTCGCGCCCTGGGTCTTGGCGATCAGGTACGACTCCGGCCCGAGCACGGCGACGTCGACCCACTTGCCGAGCAAAGCCTCGACCACGGAGGAATACGAGGTCGGCATGTAGAACTCGATCTTCTTGCCCGTGTTCTTCGACAGGATGTCGAGCACCGGCTTGTAGAGCGTCAGCTCGCGCACCGACTCCTGGGTCGGGATGATCGAGAAGCGCAGCACCTTGGGGTTCTCGCAGGCTTGCGCCAGGGCCACGGCGGGCGAGAGCAGCAGGGCGCCGGCGGCGAGCGCCGCGGCGGCAACCCGCGACAAGAGGGATGCCGCTCGTTGCGGCCGGGATAGCGAGGTCTCGTTCATCAATGTCTCCGTTCGTGGATGGCTGGACGACTGTGCCTTGGCGATGTGACACGGCTGCGTCGTTTCATCGTGCTGACACGTTCCGGCGGATGGCCTCGGCCTGCCGCTCTCGTTGTGCTGGATCGGTCTTACTCGTTGCTGGCGAGGCGCACCTCCCGCGGTGCTGCGACGGTGGCCGCGAAGCTGTGCATGCGCTCCCGGCTCGCCATGGCGTGCTCGTGCAGGCGGGCGCCCGCGCCCTCGGCATCGCCGGCGGCGATCAGGGCGAGGATCTTCTGGTGCTCGATCGTCGACTTGCGCAGGCGCCGCGGCTCGGCCAGCGTGTGCCGGCGGAACAGGCTCAGCTCGTTGACGAGCCGGCGGTACATCTGCAGCAGCTTGGCGTTGCCCGCGAACTCGACCAGGGCGTCGTGGAAGCGCAGGTTGGCGAGGTGGTAGCCCTCGCGGTCGTCGCCGATCGCCGCGTCCTGCATCCGCTTGACGACGGCACGCAGCTCGGCGAGCTGCTCCGGGTGGATCGTCTGCGCCAGCTTCCTGCCGGCCATCTGGTCGAGGGTGGCGCGCAGCTCGTAGATCTCGTCGGCCTCGGCGACCGAGATCTCGCGCACGAACACGCCGCGGTTCTTCTCGATCCGCACCAGGCCGGTCTCGGCGAGGGCGCGCACCGCCTCGCGCACCGGCCCGCGGGAGACCCCGAGTCGCTCGGCGAGCGCGAGCTCGTTCAGCTTCTCGCCGACGGCGAGCTCGCCGGCCAGGACCATCCGCTCCAGCTCGCGCTGCACGAGCATGGTGAGCGAATGGCTCTGCAGGATCGCGATGTTCGGCGGGGCGTTGCTCACCCGACGGATGATGGGTTTTTAATGCCTATTGTCAACAATCTTTTTCCCGGGGGCAGGCTTCGCGGGCGATTTC
>DATCGH010000309.1:0-7530 GCA_036509055.1 Caldimonas sp. | reverse complement strand
CGACCAGGTCGGGCTTGCCGTCGCCGTCGAGGTCCGCGAAGCGAAGGCGGCTGGCGTGAGGGGTCGGCAGATGCTCGGCCAGGTCCAGCGTCCCCGCGGGAGACTGACGAAGCACCTGGATGCCGCAGGTGTAGGAGCCGAGCACGACGTCGGGCAGGCCGTCGCCGTTCACATCGCCGACGGCGATCGCTTCCGCCGGGCAGCTTCCGAACTGCGCCCCGACGTTGACGAGCACCGGCGCCGCGAGCGAGCCGTCGGCGCGGCCGGCAAAGAGGACGAGGCCGAGCTGATAGGGCGGATTGTCGCTGGGAAGGGTCGACATCAGCAGATCGGCGATGCCGTCGTTGTTGACATCGCCGATAGCCATCGCATAACCGTGCACGCCCGAGAGCAGCTGGGTGGGGAAGGTGAACCGGCCCTGAGGCGTCTTGAACAGGATCACGACCTGGGACATCGGGTTGCCGAGCGAATCGGTGATTCCCGACACAGCGAGCCGGTAACTGCGGCCCGTGGAAAGGGGGCTGCTCGGCGTGATGGTCAGGCGAGTGCCCACGAGGGTGACACTGACCGGCTTGACGATGGCGAAATCGTCGGTGAGATTGACATTCGCGGCGCTCGCCGTGGCCGGGTCGATAGCCTCGCTGAAGTCGATGACCATGCTCGAGCCGGGTGCCACGTCGACCGCGCCCATGGCCGGCACCGTCGAGACGACGCCGGGCGCGGCGTCGTCGACGACGAAGGTCCAGCTGCGCGGCGCGCCGATGGCATTGCCGACCCGGTCCTCTGCCCCGCTGACGGTTGCCGTGTAGGTGCCGCCGCGCCAGATGAACGTCGCTGGCGTGAATGTGGCCGTGCTGCCGAGCTGGGTCACGCTGCCCGGAACCGCCGCACCGGTGCCGTCGCGCACGGTGAAGGCCGTGGCGAGGGCCGGCAGGTCCATGGGCTCGCTGAACAGCGCGGTCACCGTGGCGTTCGCCGGCAGCACCGCCGGGGCGGTGGGGGTCACGGCTTGCAGGCTGGGCGCGACAGACTCGCTGCGCCGGTTGCCGACGCCGTAGGCGGTGAGGCCTTCGCTGACCGAGTCGCTGATCCCCTGCCCCGAGATCGCGACCTGCGTCTGCACCAGGCCGACATCGGGCGCGTACCAGCTGTCGATGGTGACCTTCGCCGAGACGGTGGCCGAGCCACCGGTCGGCTTGACGCTCTCGTCGATGACCTGACGCTGATGCAGCGCGCCCGAGAAGCTACCGGCGGCGGTGCTCACGGTCTCGAGGCCGATGACCGTGTTCACGACGCGAACCGACAGGCGCTCGTTGCGGCCGTCGCCGTCGAAGTCCTCACCGAGGTCGAGAGTGGTGTCGATCAGGACGTAGGAGTCGCCCGCCTGCAGCGGATAGCGCAGGATCTGCAGACCGTGGAGCGCCTGCGAGATCGGGTCGTTGACCCCGGGCGTGTACTGGCGCACGCCGTCGGCGGCGACGACGTAGACGGACTGGTCGATGATCGAGCCGCTGGTTTCGTCGATCGTCTCGACCAGGGTGCCGGAGACGCCTCCGGCCGAGCCCGGGCCGACGACCCTCACCTTGCTCGACGCGCCCGCCGCGGCATAGAACCAACGGCCGCCGCTGTCGAGCGGGAAGAAATTGCCGGTGATCGTCGATCCACCACCCCCACCGCCGGTGCCGCCTCCACCGCCGCATGAAGCGAGCACCGCCGTGGCAACGGCCAGCACCATCCGCGCCGCCTTCTGGAGACGTCGTCCTTCCATCCCCCCACCCCTTCATGTTCTTCTGAGGGGCGAAGGCTACCCGGCGCGCCTGACTTCGGGACTACGCGCTTTCCGTCCTTGACGGAGCGCGCAAAGCAGGCGAGACGACTAGCGGCCGATCACGCCGCAGACGATCCGTCCGCCGCCGCCGCCGAGCGGCGCCGGATGGTCGGCGTGGTTGTCGCCGCCGGCATGGATCATCAGGGCCCGGTCGACCACGTCGCCGAGCTTGAGCCTCGGCCCGAGCACCGGCGCCGAGGCGCTGCCGTCGGCCGCGACGAAGAGCGGCGGCAGGTCGCCGAGGTGGCCGTCGCCCCAGGGCTCGCCGTGTTTCTTCGTTCCGGCCGGGTCGAGGTGGCCGCCGGCGCCGATCGCCGGCGCCATCGCGCCGTTCACCTCGCCCGGCGTGCACGACGGCTTCTCGTGGACGTGAAAGCCGTGCTGGCCCGGCGGCAGCCCGGTCAGCGCCGGGTAGAAGGCCAGGCCGTACGGCGTCTCGACGATGCGCACGTTGCCGGCCGCAGCGCCGGTGCCGGCTGCAGTCGCGGCGTTCATCGTGACGACGATCTCGGCACCGTGCGACACGGCATGGACCGCGCACAGGGCGGCGATGGCGATCAGTGGCTTCATGGACAACTACTCCTACTTCCATCATGGCACGCAGAGTGCCCCGAGAGCGGGCGAGAGCCTACTCCACGATCAGCTTGCCGTCGCGCACGATCTTCGCGAACTTCGTGGTCTCGGTCGCGATGCGCGCCGCCATCTCGGCCGGCGTGCCGCCGAGCGGCTCGCAGCCCGCGTCCTTCATCTTCTGCACGAAATCGGGCGACCGGATGACCTTGAGCATCTCGGCATTGAGCCTGGCGACGATGGCCGGCGGCGTGCCGGCCGGCGCGAGGATGCCGTACCAGGTCTGGATGTCGAAGTCCTTGAGGCCCGCCTCCTGCAGCGTCGGCACATCGGGCAGGAGCGAGGAGCGCGTCGGCGTGGCGACCGCGAGCGCCCGGAGCTTTCCGGCCCGGATGTGCTGGATCTGCGGCGGGATGCTGTCGAACGACATCGTCACCTGGCCGGCGAGCAGGTCGGTGGTGAGCGGAGCGCTCCCCTTGTACGGCACGTGCAGCAGCTCGGTGCCGGTCTCCATCTGGAAGAGCGTGCCGATCAGGTGCTGCGCCGTGCCGTTGCCGTTGGAGCCGTAGGAGAGCTTGCCGGGCGAGGCCTTGGCCAGCGCCACCAGCTCGGCCACCGTCTTCGCCGGCGTGGCCGCGGCATTGACCGCGAGCACGTTCGGCACCATCGCCACGGTGGTGATCGGCGTCAGGTCCTTCTGGAAGTCGTAAGGCAGCTTCTTGTAGACGCTCGGCGCGATCGTGTGATGCACCGCGCCGACGAGCAGGACGTAGCCGTCGTTCCTCGATTTCGCCACGTAGTCGGCGCCGATGGTCGTGCCGCCGCCCGGCTTCGATTCGATCAGCACCGGCTGGCCGAGGCTCCTGGCCAGCGATTCGCCGAGGGCCCGGGCGACCAGGTCGGTGGTGCCGCCGGGCGGGAACGGCACCACCAGCGTCACCGGCTTGCTCGGGTAGTCCTGCTGTGCCGGAGCGAGCGCGGCGAACGGGGCGCAGAGCGCGAAGGCGGCGGCCTGCAGGGCACGTCGGCGAAGGGTCGGGAAAGGATGCATCGCGGCAGTCTCCTGGGGTGGTCGTTGTCGTCGTGGCGCCCGCGCGCTCACGCGGCGCGGCGCGCAGCCGCCGCCGTGAGCCGCGCGCAGACGGCTTGCGTCACCTGCGCCGTGGTGGCGCTGCCGCCGAGGTCGCGGGTGTGCAGCGCCGGCTCGGCCGTGACCTGCTCGATCGCCTGCATCACGCGCTCGGCGGCGGCGCCCTCGCCGAGGTGCTCGAGCAGCATCACCACCGACCAGAAGGTGCCGATCGGATTGGCCCACCCCTTGCCCATGATGTCGAAAGCCGAGCCGTGGATCGGCTCGAACATCGAGGGATAGCGGCGCTCGGGATCGATGTTGCCGGTGGGCGCGATCCCCAGGCTGCCGGCGAGGGCGGCGGCCAGGTCGCTGAGGATGTCGGCATGCAGGTTGGTGGCGACCAGGGTGTCGAGCGATGCCGGCCGGTTGACCATCCGTGCGGTGCAGGCGTCGACCAGCTCCTTGTCCCAGGTCACGTTCGGGAACTCCCGGGAGATCTGCAGCGCGATCTCGTCCCACATCACCATCGCATGGCGCTGGGCGTTGCTCTTGGTCACGACCGTGAGCAGCTTCCTCGGCCGCTTCTCAGCCAGGCGAAAGGCGAAGCGCATGATCCGCTCGACCCCGGCGCGGGTCATCATCGAGACGTCGGTCGCGACCTCGATCGGATGGCCCTGGTGCGCCCGGCCGCCGACGCCGGCGTATTCGCCCTCGGAGTTCTCGCGCACGATCACCCAGTCGAGGTCGTTCGGCCCGCAGCGCTTGAGTGGCGCGTCGATGCCGGGGAGGATGCGCGTCGGCCGGACGTTGGCGTACTGATCGAACCCCTGGCAGATCTTCAGGCGCAGGCCCCAGAGCGTGATGTGATCGGGGATGTGGGGGTCGCCGGCCGAGCCGAACAGGATCGCGTCCTTGCCGCGCAGCGCCTCCAGCCCGTCGGCCGGCATCATCTCGGCATGGGCGCGAAACCAGTCGCCGCCCCAGCCGAAGTTCTCGAACTCGAAGCGAAAGGCGCCGCCGCTGGCGGCGGCCAGCGCCTCGAGCAGCGTCTGCCCGGCAGGCACCACTTCCTTGCCGATGCCGTCGCCGGGGATGGTGGCGATCTTGTAGGTCTTCATAGGGGTCCTCGATTCAGGAGCGCGGATAGCCCGGCATGTCGAAGCCGGCGGCGGCGAGCTCGGCCACGAGGCGCGCGCCGACCGCCGGGTCGAGCGCAACCAGCGGCGGCCGCACCGTGCGCCAGCCGGACGCGCCGGAGAAGGCAGAGACCACGTGCTTCATCGCCGGGATCATCGGCGCCGATTCGAAGATCCGGCGGACGACGTCGGCCTGGGCCTGCAGCTCGGGGCCTTCGGGCGTGTTCCAGGCGTCGTATACCCGGCGGATCGCGGCCGGATTCATGTTGATCGTGGCGCTGATGCAGCCGGCGCCGCCGATCGCAAGGGACCGCGACAGGAGCACCTCGCTCGCCGGGAAGACGTCGAAGCCGCCAGCAGCGAAGTGGTCGATCATCGCCTTCGCGTTGTTCCAATCGCCGGACGAATCCTTGGCGCCAGCGACGACCTCCGGATAGCGCTTCAGCAGCCGCTCGATCAGCGCCAGCGTGATCGGCACCTGCGTGACCTGGGGGATGTGATAGAGGTAGATCGGCGCGCAGCCGCTGCCGACCCGCTCGATCACCTCGGCGTAGTAGGCGAACACGCCATCGTCGGACACGCCCTTGTAGAAGAAGGGCGGCAGCATCAGGACGCCGGCCGCGCCGGCACGGCTGGCATGGCGCGTCAGCTCGACCGCATCGGTCAGGGCCGAGGCGCCGGTGCCGGGCATCAGCCGGGTCGCCGGAATGCCGGCTTCGAGCAGCGCGTCGGTGAGGGCCAGCCGCTCGGCGACGGAGAGCGAGGCCGCTTCGGAGTTGGTGCCGAAGATCGCCAGCGCCGCGTTCTGCGCCACCAGCCAGCGGCAGTGGGCGACGAAGCGGCCGACGTCGGCGCCGAGCTTCGTGTCGAAGGGCGTGAGCACCGGCGCGAGCACGCCGCGAATTCGAGGTTTCATGAGTCCCATTCTCGCGCCTGCATCGGGTCAGCGTGGCACCCGGCCGACGATCTTCGCGGCGCGCAGGAAATCGAAGTCGGCGCCCTGATCGGCCTGCGTCACCGTCTGCAGGAAGAGCTTCATGTAGCCGCGCTCGGCGGTCGGCGGCACGACCGGCGCCGCGGCGGCGCGCCGCGCCAGCTCCTCGTCGGTGACGGCGAGCGAGAGGGTGCGCGAGGCGACGCTGAGGCGGATCCGGTCGCCGTTGCGCACCCAGGCGAGCGGCCCGCCGATCGCCGATTCCGGTGTGACATGAAGGACGATCGTGCCGAAGGCGGTGCCGCTCATCCGCCCGTCGGAGATGCGCACCATGTCCTTGACGCCGGCGCGCGCGAGCTTCCTCGGGATCGGGATGTAGCCGGCCTCGGGCATGCCCGGTGCGCCCTTGGGGCCGATGTTCTTCAGCACCAGCACGTCGTCGGCGCGCACGTCGAGCGCGTCGCTGTCGATCCGCGCCGCCAGGTCCTCGAGCGACTCGAACACCACCGCCCGGCCCTCGTGCTCCATCAGTGCCGCATCGGCCGCCGACTGCTTGATGATCGCCCCGCCCGGCGCCAGGTTGCCGCGCAGCACGGCGATGCCGCCCTGCGGATAGATCGGATCGGCGATCGTCCGCACCACGTCCTGGGCGAAGCCGGGGCCCGCGCGCTCGAGCTCCTCGCCCAGAGTGCGGCCGGTCACGGTCAGCGCCTCGAGGCGAAGCAGGGGCTTCAGCTCGCGCAGCAGCGTCGCCATGCCGCCGGCCTTGTGGAAGTCCTCCATGTAGTGCTGGCCCGAGGGCTTGAGGTCGAGCAGCACCGGGGTCTCGCGGCCCATGCGGTCGAGCGCCTCGAGGTCGATCTCCAGGCCCATGCGGCCGGCGATCGCGGTCAGGTGGACGATGCCGTTGGTCGAGCCGCCGATCGCCAGCAGCACCCGCATCGCGTTCTCGAATGCCGCCGGGGTGAGGATCTTGTCGATGGTCAGCCGGTCCCGGGCGATCCGCACCGCCTGCGCCCCGCTCTCCTCGGCGATGCGGATCCGGTCGGCGGTAACGGCTGGCGGCGAGGCTCCGCCGGGCACCGTCATGCCCAGCGCCTCGGCGATGCAGGCCATGGTGCTGGCGGTGCCCATGACCGAGCAGGTGCCGACGCTGGCGACGAGCTGGTCGTTGACGTCGGCGGTCTCCTCGGCATCGATCTCGCCGGCGCGAAACTTGCCCCAGTAGCGCCGGCAGTCGGTGCAGGCGCCGACCCGCTCGCCGCGATGGCTGCCGGTGAGCATCGCCCCGGTGACGAGCTGGATCGTCGGGATGTTGGCCGAGGCCGCGCCCATGAGCTGCGCCGGCACGGTCTTGTCGCAACCGCCGATCAGCACCACCGCATCCATCGGCTGGCCGCGCACCAGCTCCTCGGTGTCGATGGACATGAGGTTGCGCAGCACCATGCTGGTCGGCGCGGCGAAGCTCTCGTGGATCGAGATCGTCGGAAACGGCATCGGCAGGCCGCCGGCGAGCATGACGCCGCGCTTCACCGCCTCGATCAGCTGCGGCGAATTGCCGTGGCAGGGGTTGTAGGCGCTGCCGGTGTCGGTGATGCCGATCACCGGCCGGTCGAGCGCGGCGTCGGTGTAGCCGGCGCCCTTGATGAAGGCCTTGCGCAGGAACAGCGAGAACGCGGGATCGCCGTAGCTGGTGAGGCCCTTGCGCATGCCCGCGGGGTCGTCGGCATCGGGAGGTGTCGTCGGATCGGCCATGTCGGATTCCAGGTTCATAGCGGCGTCAGCGCCGGCTGGCCGGCGAGGACGCGATGGATGTTGTCGAGCGCCAGGCGCAGCATGATGCGGCGCGTTTCCTCGGTGGCCGAGCCGGCGTGCGGCGAGAACACGGTGTTGTCGAGCCGGCGGAGCGGCGAATCGGCGAGCGGCTCGGTCTCGAACACGTCGAGCGCGGCGCCGCGCAGCCGGCCGGCGGCGAGCGCCGCCGTCAGCG
>DATCGH010000308.1:0-2995 GCA_036509055.1 Caldimonas sp. | reverse complement strand
CGCACATCGAGGCCGGCAAGCTCGTGCCGCTGGCGACCACCGGTCTCGAGCGGCCGGCATTCATGGCCAACGTGCCGACCGTCGCCGAGTCGGGCTTTCCGGGCTTCAACGCCACCAACTGGTATGCCTTCGTCGCGCCCGCCAAGACGCCGGCGCCGATTCTCGATCGCTGGAACCGCGAGCTGGTGAAGGCGCTGAACTCGCCCGACGTCAAGGAAGAGCTGCTCAAGCGCGGCCTGATCCCGACGCCGACCACCCGCGAGGAGCTGGGCCGCTACATCGCCAGCGAATCGATCGCCTGGGAGAAGGTGGTCCGCGAGCGCAAGATCACGGCGAACTGAGAAGCTAATCGACCGTCGCGCCCGACTCGCGGACGATCGTTCGCCACTTCTCGAACTCCTGCTGCGTGAACTTGCCGAACTGCTCGGGACTGCCGCCGACCGGATCGGCACCCTCGCGGACGAGTTGCGCCTCGAGCGACGGCAGGGCCTCGTTGACGCCCTTGTTGATGACCGCGATCACCGCCGGCGGCGTGCCTTTGGGCGCGAAGAAGCCGAACCATGAGCCGGCCGAGAACCCGGGGAAGCCCTTCTCGGCCACGGTCGGCACCTCCGGCAGCGAGCGCGAGCGCTGCAGGCTCGAGACCGCGAGCGCACGCAGGCGCCCGGCCTTGATGAAGCCGATCACCGACGGGATGGTCGCGAACATGAACTGCAGCCGGCCGCCGAGCAGGTCGTTCAGCGCGTCGGCGCCCTTGTAGGGAACGTGCTGCGTCTCGACGCCGATGCGCTGGCTGAGCATGAAGCTCGACAGGTGCGACGAGGTTCCGATGCCGGTGGAGCCGTAGTTCAGGCGGCTCGGACTGGCCTTGGCATGGGCGATGAATTCCTCGAACGTCTTCGCCGGCATCTCGGGCGGGACGACGAGCACGTTCGGCACGTCGGCGATCTGCACGATCGGCACGAGATCGACGAGCGGGTCGTAGGGCAGGCTCTTGAACAGTGTCTTGTTGACCGCCATCGGGCCGACCGAGCCGACGATCAGGGTATAGCCGTCGGCCGGCGCGCGCACCACGAATTCGGTGCCGAGGTTGCCGCCGGCGCCGGGCTTGTTGTCGATCACGAACTGCTGCTTGAGGCTCTCGGCGAGCTTCTGCGCCACGGCGCGCGCCAGGACGTCGGTGGTGCCGCCGGCGGTGAAGGCCACCACCACCTTGACCGGCCTGGCCGGATAGGCCGGCGCCTGCGCCCGGGCGAAGGCGGGCAGCAGCGAACCGAGCGCCATGGCGCCGAGCAGGGGTCTGCGCTGCATGTCGTCTCCTTGTCGTCCTGGTGTTTGGATCAGTCGCGAAAGCCCGGATCCAGGCGGTCGAGCTTGCGCAGCAGCGCCGCCCACTCCATCAGTCCGTACGGGCGGCGGGTGTTCGGCTGGTAGTTGTTCCAGGTCGCCTCGAGCACATCGGCCGGCACGCCGCGGAGCGCAGTGTTGCAGGCCATGGCGCCGATCTGCGCCCGGCAGGCGAGCTCGAGCCGGTGCATCCAGTTGAAGGCCTCGCCGACGCTGCGACCGACGACGAGGGCCCCGTGGTTGCGCAGGATCACGGCCTCGCGCTCGCCGAGATCGGCGAGCAGCGAGGCCTGCTCGCGCTCGTCGAGGACCACGCCCTGGTAGTCGTGGTAGCCGATCTTCAGGAAGCGCATCGCCGTCTGCGTCAGCGGCAGCAGGCCGCATTCGAGCGACGAGACCGCCATCGACGCCCAGCTGTGGGTGTGGATGACGCAGGCGACGTCGGGCCGGGCGGCGTGGACGGCGCTGTGGATGACGTAGCCGGCCTTGTTGATGCCATAGCCGAGATCGCCGAAATCCGGCGTCGACAGGATGGCGCCGCTGCGATCCACCTTGATCAGGCTCGAGGCCGTGATCTCCTCGTACATCATCCCGTAGGCGTTGATGAGGAAGGCGCCGGGCTCGCCCGGCACGTGCGACGAGATGTGGTTGGCCATCATGTCGGACAGGCCGTAGAGGTCGACCAGCCGGTAGCAGGCGGCGAGGTCGACGCGGGCGTTCCACTCGGCCGCGGAGCAGCGCTCCTTCATCGAGGGTATCGACAGCTTGCCGGAGGTCGTCATGGCAGGGTCTCCAATGTCGGTGCTTGCCGTCAGTCGTCGCCGAGCTTCAGCGCGCTCGGCCGGCGCTTCTCGATCGCCCATTTCAGGAGCGCGACGCTGCGGAACACGCCGTGGGCGAACTTGCCATAAGGCAGGGTCAGGAACAAGGCCATGACCACGCCGAGATGGACGGCGAGCCAGGGCGCCATCGCGCCGCTGTCCCGCAGCGCGAGCAGGGCAAGGCCGGTGGCGCTGGCGAGGAGCAGCAGGGCGATGAAGCCCCGATCCATGGCGTTCTGCGAGTCTTCACGATGGGCCGGGTCGCGCCGCAGGTGCAACCAGAGCAATCCGGCCGGTCCGACGAGAAGGCCGATGCCGCCCAGCGTGCCCAGCAGCACCGGCAGACTGAGCAGCGGGTAAGGCGCGCGTTCGCCGAGCCCGTAGTGATAGAGCGTGGCGACGCAGGTGGCGGCGAAGCAGAGCAGGAAGCCGTAGAAGGTGAAATGGTGCAAGCGCCGGCGGCGCAGCGTGAAGGCGTCGTCCTCGTCGTTGCAGCCGAGGCCGTGGCCGCCGTCGAGATAGCGCAGGCCGAACACGCTCGCTGTCGCCTCGCGAAGCGCCGGCGCGCTCGCCCGGCCGGTCGAGATGTCGCGGCAGAAGCGGGTCGCGCCGATCGCGAGCGCGAGCACGGCGTAGAGGAACACCGCGCCGAATGTCCAGGCGAGAAAGCTGTGCGGGAACACGGCGTAGAAGTCGCCGGCCAGCGGCCGATCGGCGAGCTGCCCGTTGCGCGTCAGCGCGAGCACGAGGAAGGCGACGAGGCTCGCCGCCAGCGCCAGGGCCACGGTGAGGCCGTTGCGCGCGTAGAGTGCGCCGAAGGCCCGCGG
>DATCGH010000307.1:0-10640 GCA_036509055.1 Caldimonas sp. | reverse complement strand
GAGCTCGCCGGACGTCTGCCCCAGGGCTACCTCACACCGCTCGCTTCGAGCGCCGTGCCGACCGGCTTCGGCGAGGCCCTGCTCGAGCCGACCGTGCTGTATTCGCCGATCACCGAGGCGCTGTTCAAGGCCGGCGTGCGGCCGCACTACGCCGCCAACATCACCGGCCACGGTTGGCGCAAGCTCATGCGCCATCGGAGCGCGTTGACCTACCGGATCCGGGCCGTGCCCGACGTGCCGCCGGTGCTGAAGTTCATCCAGGCCGAGGCGCGGCTATCCGACCGCGACGCCTACGGCACCTTCAACATGGGCGCCGGCTTCGCCCTCTTCGTCGCCGCCGAGGATGCGGCGCAGACGGTGGCCGTGGCCAACAAGGCCGGCCTCGACGCCTGGATCGCCGGCAGCGTGGAAGCGGGACCCAAGCGACTCGTGATCGAGCCGCTCGGCATCGAGTACGACGGAAGCGAACTCGGCCTTCGCGCCTGAGGACATCGCGCGACACGTAGAATGGGCCGCGACGGGCCTCCTCGCATGGAAGCGCGGCCAACCGGGTCAGGTCGGGAACGAAGCAGCCCTAACCGTTGCAACCAGTGCCGGGGTCAGGCTCGTCACCCTATTCCCCTCGCCAGAGTCGTGCCCGCCTTTCGGCGGCGCACGGACGGCGCTTCGTCCTACCTTGCGACATCGGCAGTGTGCGTACCTTGGGGGTCGCCACCGCCGGACCCGTCTCGTGTCGCTCGTTTCCGCTTTCCTCGTCGTTCTCGCGATCCTCATCGGCGCCGTGCTCTGGGCACTGTTCGGCAGAGGCAAATGACTCAGGTCCGCGGCGGACGCGGTCCGGGCGTCTCGCGAAACAGCCAGACCGTGCCGACGACGATCCAGAAGATGACCAGCGCGACCCCGCTCCAGTACAGCAGCCCGTTCGGCGCGCCGAGATAGAGCCCGGCGAGAGCGAGCACACCCCAGACCGCGATCGACGCGGCGAATGTCTTCATGTCTTCCCGTCCCCCAGGAACCGGCAGAAATCGAGCCCTGCGCTATCTGCCCGTGTCGCGCGGCAATTCAAGATGTCGGGGACGGCCTGCGCAAATCTTTACGACCGCGGCTGCGGGATGGCGGGCTCAACGTGTTTCGCCCGGCGCCGCTTCCGCGGCCGGCTCGACTTCGGCGCTGTCGGCCTGGCGCCGCCCGGCGGGCGTCGGCGTGCCGCCCTGGCGCAGCACGTCCTTCGCCTCCTGCAAGGCGTCGACGACAGCGCGGGTGTTGAGGCGCAGCACCCGGGCATAGCGCTGCGCCACGTTGTCGAGCGCGGCCGCGACCTTCTTCGCCGGCAAGGTGGTGGCGACGTCGACGACCTCGTTGGCCGCGCTGGCGACGATGCGCAGCAGGTCGGCATCGTTGTCGGGCTTGCGCACCGGCGCGTCGGCCGGCAGGCGGCGCATCATGTGCAGGATCTCGTCGCCCAGGCCCCAGTGGCGTGCGACCGCGAAGCCGAAGGTCTCGACGTCGACGCCGAGCACCGCGTAGCTCGCGGCGGCCTGGTCGAGGCCGGGCTGCTCCGGGCCGTCGCCGCTGGCCGGCGCCGGCTGCATCAGCTGCACGATCTGCTCGGCCTCCTCGGCAAAGTGATAGCGCAGCATCAGCCGGCCCAGGTTCTGCAGCGCCGCGATCAGGTAGACCACCTCGCCGTCGTAGCCCGCGGGACGCAGCGCCTGGGCCGTGTGGCCGGCGAGCCGGACCCGGTCGATCGCCGCCAGCAGCGCCTTGGCGCCGGCCTCCTCGAGCGGTCCCGGCCAGCCGCGCAGGCTGTTCGCCGACAGGCGCACGCCGTCGACGCCGATCAGGGCGACCACCCGGCGCAGGGTCAGCACCGGTCCGTTGCCGGAGATCTGCGTCCCCTGGACCTGGGCGGTGTTGATGGTGCGAAGCAGCTCGAACGACAGCGCCAGGTCGGGCAACAGGTGCGCCGCGATCTCGTCGGTGCGCTGGCTCTCGATCGCGGTGACGCGCTGCACCCGCGGGCCGAGCCCGGGCAGCGCCGGCAGGTGGCCGACGGTGCGCAGGCGATCGAGCAGGAGGGCGATCGGGCCGGCCTCGTTGTCGGACAGCGCCTCGCGCCAGCCGTTGAGGGCGCCGAGGAAGGTGCGGGCGTTGCGGTAGCGCAGCCGCATCTGCCCGGCGGTGCTGCGATTGACGATCGCCCGCAGCGGCTCGGGAATGGGATGCGGCGTGGTCCACGGCAGGCGCACGAACTCGCGGCCGTGCGGCGCCAGGCGAGCCATCACCTGGCCGGTATCGGCGACGCCAAGCGCCGGCTCGTCGGCCAGCAGGCGGTGCAGCAGCAGACCGCAGGCGAGCACGTCGCGCTCGGCGGCGCTGCGTTGTGCCCGCAGCATCGAGGGATCGAGCGGCATCGCCCGATCGTTGTCGCGACTGTGCGCCGGATCGAGCGCGCTCTGGTGCGCGACCGAGAGCGCCATGACGGCGATCTGGCCACGCTCGTTGACGAGCAGGGTGTGAAACTGCGGATCGAGATGGGCGACGCCGGCATCGTGGGCGAAGGCCAGGGCGCGCAGCACCTCCTCCATCCAGAGCGCGGCCTCGTCGGTGGTCGGCTTGGCATGCTCGGCCAGCCACTCGTCGAGCGTGATGCCGAGGCGGCGATCGACGGCGACGAACGGCCAGTGCTCGTGCACGTCGCAGGCGAGCACGCGGGCCAGCCCGGGATGGTCGAGCCGCGCGGCACGGCGCACGGCGGACAACCAGGCCGCGGCGGCGACGGCGCCGGAAGGCGCGACCCGAGGCAGGCTGAGCATCACCTCGGTGCCGGCCAGCGTGTCGTCGGCCAGCCAGGTCATCGTCGCTTCGCTCTTGCCGAGCAGCCGACGCAGCCGGTAGCGGCCGAACGCGCGCGCCGGAGTCGGCGAGACGGGGGCGGTGGCGTGGGCAGCGGCGATCGACATCGTGAGGAAACGAAGCAACCCCGATTGGAACCGCGCCAAGCGGCCGCGCAACGGCCGATCAGTACCGGCTTCGTGCGCTATCTCTCGGAGGGTGCGCCCGTTACGTCGGTCGCTCGATGGCCTGAACGGACTCGGCGATCTCGACCACCCGCCCGTCGCCGGCAATGAAGGCGCAGCGCACCGCCTGGCCCGGCTGCGCGGCGCGCACTGCGTCACGGTAGCGCAGCAACTGCTGCCGGTACGGCTCCAGCGCCTCGGGGGCATGGCGCAGCTTGTAGTCGAGCACCCACCAGACCGGCCCGGTGCCCTCCTCCTCGATCCGCACCAGGCGGTCGATCCGCAGGACCTCGCCGGCATCGCTGACCGCGACCTCGTTGCCGCTCCAGGCAAGCTGCGGCCCAACGAAGAAACGCGCGCCGGCGGGATGGTCGAGGATCGCGCCGGCATGCTGCGCGACTGCCGCGGCGTCCGTGCCGAACTCGCGCGCCGCGGCCGAAGCGAGCTCGGCCCGCGGCGCCCTCGCCCCGGGCTGGCCGGCCCATTCGAGCACCCGGTGGACCGCACGCCCGAGCGCGGCGGCGCGTTCGTCCGCTTCGGTCTTGCGGCCGCCGGCCGTGGAAGTCGAGCGCCGGGATTCAGGCCCGGCGGCGGGTTCGGGTTCGGCCCTGGGTGCGACGTCACTGAACAGGTTCAGCTGGAAATCGACCGGCGGCGGCGACTTGACCCGGGCTTTCGCCTGGCCCGGGGTTGCCGGCGTCTCGATCTCGGCCCCGTGCTTTGGTTCGGGCTCGGGCGCAAGCTCGGGTTTCACGACCGTCGCCGCCGATCGCGCCGTACGTCGCGGCAGCACCTGCAAGGTCGCGGGCGGATGCGGGCGCGCCGCGGCCGCCGTGCGCTCGGTCGCGGCCGGTGCGAGGGGGGCGACCAAAGGCTCGACCCGCTGCCACCACGACGGCCGCGGCGGCGGCGCGAACGGCTCCGTCGCGCTGAACACCAGCCGGCGCTTGGCCCGGGTCGTGGCGACGTAGAGCCCGTTCAGCTCCTCGCGCTCCCGGGCCTCGGTCTCGCGCGCGAGCAGATCGACCAGCGATGGCGGGCAGCGCGATTCGGAATAGACGAAGGCGCAGCGCACCGGCCGCTCGGCCTCGACCGGCCAGTCGACCAGCAGGGTCGTGGTCTCGGTGGTCGGCCGTTCGGGGTCGGCGTCGGTGATGAAGACGGTGTCGGCCTCGAGGCCCTTGGCGCCGTGAATCGTCAGCAAGCGGACCGCGTCGGCGCGCACCGGCGGCGCGCTCTTCACCGCCCGGCGCTTGAGCGCGCGCACGAAGCCGTAGGGCGTGGCATAGCGGCCGCCGTCGAGCAGCAGCGCCTGCGCCAGCACGGCATCGATCGCGTCGAGCGCGAGTGCCCGCTGCTCGGGCGGCACCACGGCGACGGTGCGCTCGCGCAACTCGCCCTCGTGGACGATGCGATCGAGCAGGTCGTGCGGCGGCAGCTCCGCGGCCGCGGCCCGCCAGTCGCGCAACAGCGTGCGTGCCCGCGCCAGCGCCGCGCTCGGGGCCGCCATCGCGGCGAGGGCGCGCCACCAGTCGCGATCGCCAGCGGCAAGCGCCGCCGCCGAAAGGGCGAGCAGGTCCTCGTCGCTGGCGCCGAACAGCGGACTGCGCAGCGCCCGCGCCAGCGACAGCCGATGCGCAGGCGAGACGACGGCGTCGAGGACCGCGATCAGATCCTGCGCCTCGGGTGTCGAGGCCAGGGTGGTGTCTTCGACCGCGGAGTGGGCGATCTGCTCGCGCTCCAGCGCCGCGGCGACGAGGCGCAGCGTCTCGCGCTTGCGGCAGAGCACGAAGAGATTCGCGGGCGCTGTCCCCGAGGCCATCTCGGCGGCGATCACCCGGGCCACCGCAGCCGCCTCCTGCTCGCGCAGCACGACGTCGGGCTCGAGCCGCGGCGTGGTCAGCGAATCGCGCCAGGTCGGCACGACTTTCGGGTCCGGCCGGCCGGCGCGCCGGTCGCGCGGCTGGCGCGGCAGCGCCGCGACCGTGCTGCCTGGTGCCGCCTCGACCTCGGTGGTGTGGGCGCGAAAGCCCTCGAACGCCCCCTCGGCCGTCGCCTGGCCGAACACGCCGTTGATCGCGGCGATCACCTCGGGCGCGTTGCGCCGGGTGTGGTCGCACGCCAGGACGCTGCCCTCCAGACCTTCGCGGACGAAGCGCGTCGCGGCGGCGAAGACACGCGGCTCGGCACCGCGGAAGCGATAGATGCTCTGCTTCGGATCGCCGACGATGAACACGCCCGGCGGGCTCTGGCCGCTGGCGCCGCCGCCGGCGCCGGCATAGGCCGAGAGCCACGCATGCAGCGCGTGCCATTGCAGCGGGCTGGTGTCCTGGAACTCGTCGATCAGCACATGGCGGATGCGCGTGTCGAGCCGCTCCTGCACCCAGCCCGAGAGCTCGTCGTCGCGCAGCAGCGCCAGGGCGCAGCGCTCGAGATCGGCCATGTCGGCCTGGCCGCGGCTGCGCTTGTAGTCGGCGAAGGCGGTCAGCAGGGCACGGCCGAGACGGACCATGCAGCGGTGCTCGATGCGCGCATCCTCCTGATCGACCTGCTGCTGGAGAAGAAGCAGCTCGTCCTGCGTCTCGGCCAGGCCGACCTTCGGCTTGCGCAGGGCCTGTCGCGGATCGCCTTCGTTCGTGAGGAGCGCGTGACAGGCGGCCTCGAACAGCTCGCGGGCGTCGCCGCTCACGAGGGCGGCGCCGAGTTCGCCGGCCAGGTCCTGGAACGTCTTCGCGCCGCGTCCCATGACCTCGGCGACATGGCGCAGCCGCGCCTGCCAGAAGACGTCGAGCACGGCCTCGACCGGATGGCCGAAGCGCGCCACCTCGGGCCAACGATCGGCCGCCGATTCGACGCTCTCGTCGAGCACGCCGGCCTCGTCGGCCATTTCGAACTCGACCCGGTGCCACCAGGTGGCGTCGAGCCACTTGCGCAGCTGGTGGCGGCCGCGCCGCGCCGTCATCGCCGCGTAGTCGGCGCGCAGTCCGGGATCGCGCAGCACGGCGGCATGGAAGGCGCGCATCACTGCCGGCAGGTGATCGGTGAAGTCCTCGATCAGCTCCATCTCCGGCGCCAGGCCGAGCCGGTCGAGCAAGGCCAGCGGTGCGACCCGCAAGAGCTGCGAGAACCAGGCGTGGAAGGTCCGGATCTCGATCGGCCGCCCGGCCGCCAGCACCCGCGCGTAAAGCGTGGCGAGCTGGGGCGCGAGCGCCTCCGCGCGTGCCGGGGCCACGCCCCGCTGCACCAGCGCCTCGACCCGCTCGGCATGGGTAGACCGCGGGCCCGAGTATTGGGCGAGCCACTCGCTCAGCCGCTCCCGCATCTCGCCGGCCGCGGCCCGGGTGAAGGTGATGGCGAGGATCTCGTGCGGCTCGGCGCCGTCGAGCAAGGCGCGCAGCATCCGCGACACCAGGATCCAGGTCTTGCCGGAGCCGGCGCAGGCCTCGACCGCGCAGCTTCGCGCCGGATCGCAGGCGGTCGCGTAGAACGCGGCGCGGGTCGCCGGGACGCCGTCGATGCGGAATGCCGGCGCGCTCATCGCGACCCGCGGGCGCCGCCGGCCTCGTCGTCGGCCGCCGGCGACCAGTGGTCGCGCCGGCACAGGCCGCGCGCCTCGCAGTATTCGCAGGCCGGACCCTCGCCGAGCGGCGGCAGGGCAGCGCCTTCGCGCAATCGGCGCAGATCGATCGCCACGCCCTCGACCAGCGCCGCCGCGCTCGCGCCCACGTCGGCATGCTCGAGCATCTCGAGACCCTGGGTCGAATCGAGCGCGAGGTAGTAGGCGTTGAGCGGCAGGTTGCTCTCGGCGCCGACCAGGGCGGCATAGAACGCCAGCTGCGTGTCCTCGAAGCGGTCGAGCAGCTTCTTCTTGAGCTGGCTGGCGCTGCCGGTCTTGTAGTCGATCAGCTCCAGGCGGCGACCGCCATCGACGGCGTCGATGCGATCGACCCGGCCCTGCAGCTCGACGCCGCCCAGCTCCGCGGGCGCCGCGCGCAGGTCGGCCTCGCCGCGCGACCACGACGCGCCGCCGGCTTCGCGGCGATGCAGCCAGGCGACATAGCGCGGCACCAGCACCGCGAACGAAGCGCTGAACGGCAGGAAGGCAGCCTCGTCCAGCCCTTGCGTGGCGAGGCTGGCCTGGCCGATGGCATGCAGCGCCGCGATGTCGTCGTCGACCGTGGCGCCGCTCCTCCTGCCGAGATGGAACTCGTGCAGCACGCTGTGCAGCCACTGGCCGTAATCGCGCTTCTCGACCTCGGGATCGAGCTCCTCCGCGGCCCGCAGGCCCAGGACGCTCTGGGCGAAGAAGCGATAGGGACAGTCGCGCAAGGCTTCGAAGGTGCTCGCCGACAGGCGTGGCGGCAGCCGGCCCGCCGGCACCGCCGGTGCGCCGGGATGGATCGGCGTCGGCACGATCTCCCGCAAGCCGCGCGGATCCTGCCACGCGCCCAGCCGCTCGCCGCACTCGGCAAGGGCGAGCGACAGCCGCTCGACGAACAGGCTGTTGCCGAGCGGGTCGGCGCCATCGGCACGTCGCCGGAAGACGGTCGGTTGCGGCAGGCGCAGCGCCTGGGCGAAGGCCAGGAGTTCGGCAGCGCGCTGGGTCGCCGGGTCACCCAGGCCGAGCGCGCGCATCATGATCCGCGGCAGCAGCGACTCGGAAGGACCGAGGGCGCCGAGGCGGCGGTCGTCGGCACCGGGCACGACCACGGCGGCGAAGGGCCGGAGCATCGCCCGGGCGAGCGGCGTGATCACCACGTCGGGCGGCAGCGGCTCGCCGTCGGCATCGACCGGATCGGGTGGCAGGTAGGTCTCTCGCTCGAGCAGGTCGTCGACCCAACGGGTGAAGTCGGCCAGGGCCATGGGCTCGATGTCGGCAGCGAGCTGGGCACGTCGCTCGGGCTCGAGGGCCGGCTCGATGCCGAGCGCGGCGAGCGCCTGCCTCCCCGCAGCGTCGTCGCGAAGACGCGAAAGCGCGCCGGTGCGGTCGAGGGCGCTGTCCAGCGCGTCGAGCCAGTCGACGAGCGACCGCCTCGGTATCCGCACCAGGGCGTCGACGACGGCGCCGGCATCGTCGCGCACCGCCGCGGCCGCCGGGTCGAGCTCGAGCGTGGCCAGCGCGGCCGCGTCGGCCACCTGGCGTTTGCGCATCGCCGCTTCGAGCGCCTCCAGCGCACCGCTGCGGGCAGCGGCGAACGGAGCGGACTTCAGCCAGTCGAGCCAGACATCGGCACTGGCATCGCGGCGCGCGGCGAGCAGCGGTGCCATGACCGCGGCGCCGGCGCGGGTGGTCGCGAGTTTCCAGCCGGTCTCGTCGCGCAGCACGACGGCATCGCGCTCGAGCAGCGCCCGAACCCGCCGGACCAGCACCCGGTCCTGGGCGATCAGTGCCACCGGCGTCTCGCCGCGCTCCACATGCACGAGCACCTGGGCCGCGGCGGCCGACGCCTCGTCCTCGAAGCCGTCGCAGACGAAGAAGGCGGGGACCCGGCCCGCGGGCCGGTCGGCGAACGGCGCCGCGAGATCGACGTCGGTGTCGATCTCCAGGGTCGGCACCTGCGCCATCTCCATGAGCGAGGCGGCGAGCGGATCGGCGCCGCCGGCCGTCACCGCGATCCAGGCGCTGGGTCGAAGCGCGAACAGGCGATCGGTGGCCGGCGGCGTCGATGCGGCGGCCCATTCGAGCGCCACCATGGCCAGCAGGCGCTCGGTGCCGCCCGGACCCGCGGGCGGCGGCAGCAGCGTTCGCGCCTCGACCCACCAGTCGGTCCGGTCCTCGGGGGCAACGGACGCGGCCGCGTTCATCAGCTGCTGCGCCGTCGCCACCGCCCGCGCCGCGCTCTGCGAAAAGCCGCGCGGGTCGCGGCGCGCCCAGTCGGCGGCCCAGCGCTGGCTCGCGAGCTGCTGCGTGGCCAGCAGCGTGTCGTGAGCGGCGCCCCAGCCGAGCTCGCCGGCGCCGCGCCGCGGCGGCGGGCCGAGCGTCGCCGCCAGGGTGCGCGTCGTCTCGATGCGCGGCATCCAGCCGCCGGCGGCAGCGAAGGCGCGGCGCGCCGGCGCGAGCAATTGCACGAAGGGCACGAGGACGACGGCATCGCGGAGCGACACGCCCTCGGCTGCCGTCCACTCGCGGATGCGGCACGCGACCGCGTCCCAGGGCGCGACGCCCGAGACGTCGACCGCCGAGCGGACTATCGTCGCCATAGGAACAGGGAAAGGCTCTCCGCCCCGTCGTCGCAGGGCTTATGTCAGAATGATTGTGCCCCCCGAAGCAGCCCTTGCGGACGCCGCTTCGATCTCCATCTCAGGGTGCAGGCACGAGGATTCAACATGAGCAGCGAGCTGATCACCCATACGTCCGACGCTTCCTTCAACGCCGATGTCATCGAGGCCGGCACGCCGGTGCTCGTGGACTACTGGGCCGAGTGGTGCGGGCCGTGCAAGATGATCGCCCCCATCCTCGACGAGGTCTCCAAGACCTACGACGGGAAGCTCCGCGTCACCAAGATGAATGTCGACGAGAACCGCGACGTGCCCGCGAAGTACGGCATCCGCGGCATCCCGACGCTGATGCTCTTCAAGAACGGCGAGCTCGCCGCAACCAAGGTGGGCGCGCTTTCCAAGGCACAGTTGACGGCCTTCATAGACAGTCACCTATAATCGGCGAATAGACAGGCGGCCCGCGATGGGCGGCCTGCGAGACAGCAAGCCGGCGCGCGCCGGGACCGATCGCACCCGGTCGTCCCGTGTCAGCTCCCCGGAATCCCGCAAAGCGGTATCCGCTTCGCTTCCTGACCGTCCTCGTTCGTCCCGGTCGCGATAACTCCGCGACCTCGTTCCCACCGGCCCGTCCGCGCCGGTGCGTCGCTCCCAAGCCTCGCGACCCGCGTCGCCCACTCCATGCACCTCTCCGAACTGAAAGCCCTCCACGTCTCCGAGCTCATCAAGATGGGCGAAGCGCTGGAGATCGAAAACGTCGCCCGCATGCGCAAGCAGGAGCTGATGTTCGCGATCATGAAGAAGCGCGCCAAGAACGGCGAGCAGGTCTTCGGCGACGGCGTCCTCGAGGTCCTGCCCGACGGCTTCGGCTTCCTGCGCTCGCCCGAGGCGAGCTACATGGCCTCGACCGACGACATCTACCTCTCGCCCAGCCAGGTACGGCGCTTCAACCTGCACACCGGTGACATGGTCGAGGGCGAGGTCCGGGTGCCCAAGGACGGTGAGCGCTACTTCGCGCTGGTGAAGGTCGACAAGATCAACGACCTCTCGCCCGAGGAGAGCAAGCACAAGATCATGTTCGAGAACCTGACGCCGCTCTTTCCGAAGGAGCAGTTCAAGCTCGAGCGCGACATCAAGAACGAAGAGAACATCACGAGCCGGATCGTCGACCTGATCGCGCCGAACGGCAAGGGCCAGCGCGCCCTCCTCGTCTCGGCGCCGAAGAGCGGCAAGACGGTGATGATGCAAAACCTGGCGCACGCGCTGATCGCCAACTATCCCGAGGTCTACCTGATCGTCCTGCTCGTCGACGAGCGGCCCGAGGAAGTGACCGAGATGCAGCGCACCGTGCGCGGCGAGGTCATCAGCTCGACCTTCGACGAGCCGGCAGCGCGCCACGTCCAG
>DATCGH010000306.1:0-2197 GCA_036509055.1 Caldimonas sp. | reverse complement strand
GTTCTCGCGCAGGCACCGACGCCCGCTGCGACGGCAGGCTCACGGGTAAAATGATTTTCGAGATGCCTTCGCGCGCTGCCGCCGTCTTCATCGCCTTCGTCCTGTTCTGGTCCGCCTTCGCGACGTACGGACAGGCCTGCTCTCCTGCGCCCCTTGGCGGCGTGCAGGCCGAGGTGAAGGGGATCGCCGACTCGGCGCCGCAGGGGCCGGATCTCTTTGGCCCGGCGGAACAACAGCCGCTGTCGGACGATTCGACCGGTCAATCCGAGGTCGAAGGCGGCGGCGCCGATTCGCCGGAGCTGATTCAGCCGCTTCCCGACCCTCGCGTGCCCGCGCTCGCGATGGCACGGCCCCGTCCGCACGAAGCGGCGGCATGGCGGGCTCCGACCCTCGACGGGTTGCGGCGCCCGCCCCGCGCAAGCCTTCCCACCGCCTGAAGCTCGCTTCAGGCGGCCGCGAATCCGGCGGCCGCAGCTCTGACGACGCCCCGGGCGTCAGGCAGAAGCAATCGGACCCACCGCGGACGCCTGCTTTCGCCGGTCGCCCGGCGACACCGCCATCACACCTCGACTCGATCTTTCCTACTTCTCAGGACCTGCCATGAATCCCATCCTCGACTCTTCGCCGACCTCTTCTCTCGCGAGCAGCGGCGTGCTCACCGAGCGCAATCGCGTCTTGCGCAATACCTACTGGCTGCTCGCGCTGTCGATGATTCCCACGGTGCTGGGCGCCTGGATCGGCGTGACCACCGGCATCGCACGCGCCATGTCGCCGGGCATCGGCCTCGTGGTATTCCTGGTCGGCGCGTTCGGCTTCATGTTCGCCATCGAGAAGACGAAGAACTCCTCCGCGGGCGTGCCGATCCTGCTGGCCTTCACCTTCTTCATGGGCCTGATGCTCTCGCGCCTCGTCGGGATCGTGCTGGGAATGAACAACGGCGCCGGCCTGGTCATGACGGCCTTCGCGGGCACGGGAGTCATCTTCCTGGGCATGGCGTCGCTGTCGTCGATCATCAAGCGCGACCTGAGCTCGATGGGCAAGTTCCTGTTCATCGGTGCGATCATGCTGCTCGTGGCCGGCATCGCGAACGTCTTCCTGCAGTCCAGCGCGCTCATGATCACGCTGTCGGTGCTGGCCATCGGCATCTTCTCCGCCTTCATCCTGTACGACCTCAAGCGGGTGCAGGACGGGCTCGAGACGAACTACATCAGCGCGACGCTCGGCGTCTACCTGAGCATCTACAACGTGTTCCAGTCGCTGCTGGCCCTGCTGGGCATTGCCGGCTCGCGCGACGAGTGAAGCGGCATTCGACGCGGCCGCCCGCCGGACGAGACTGCAGGGCCGCTCGCGGTGGGTGAAGCATGAAGCTGCGGATGGCCCGGAACTCGCTGTTCGCGGTCCTCCTGCGCTCGCCCTGGTGGATCAGCGCGGTCATCGCGCTGGCCCTCGGCATGGCGAGCTTCGCCCTGCTTCCCGAGCAGTTCCGCGTGGTCGGCGCACTGTCGGGCCTGCCTTTCGCCGTCATCGCTGCCCTGGCGGCGCGGCAGCAATGGCGCCTGCCCAGCGCGGCACGCGTCGCCGAGACCCACGCCGCTCTGGGCGCCATGGCCTGGCCGGCCTTTGCCGCTCTGCTCGAGCAGAGCTTCCGGCGCGACGGCTACAGCGTCGAGCGCAGCGAAGCCGCCGGCGTCGACTTCGTGCTCGAGCGCAAGGGCCGCCGGCTTCTTGTTTGTGCCCGCCGTTGGAAGTCGGCCCGCACCGGCATGGAGGCCTTGCGCACGCTGCAAGCGGCGCGCGAGGCGACCGACGCGGCGGATGCCCTGTACATCGGCCTGGCATCCCTCACCGAGACCGCTCGCCTCTTCGCCTCCGAGCACCGCATCGCCATCTGGCACGCCAGCGAGCTGGCGAATGCGCTGCGAGGTCTGCCACCAAGGGGTGCGGCGAGTCGCTGAGCGCCCTGGGCTATGCTGCCCTGCGATGCCTCGTCGTCCCCTTCGCCGCGCCTTGGCCGGGCTCGCCTTCCTGGGTGCGCTGCAGGCGTCGGCGGCCGACTCGGAGAAGATGACCCTCCCCGGCCTCGCCGCGCCGGCGCAGATCCTGGTCGACCCCTGGGGCGTGCCGCACCTCTACGCGGCCAGCGCCGACGACCTGTTCTTCGTGCAGGGATTCAACGCCGCCCGCGATCGGCTGTTCC
>DATCGH010000305.1:0-5640 GCA_036509055.1 Caldimonas sp. | reverse complement strand
TCGACCCAATGCCCTCCCGACTGGTTGACCATGTAGGTGATCGCGCGCTCGATCTCGATGTCGCTGACCCCGGCATTGCCGCCGTGCGGGGGCATGTTGCGGATGCCCTTGACGGCGTTGTCGGTGAGGGCCGTCAGGCCCTGAGAGGCCCGCGGCGACCAGGCCTTGGCGTCGCCGATGCGCGGCGCGCTGTCCTTGCCCGAAAGGTGGCAGGCGCTGCAGACGGCGTCGACCACGTCCTTGCCTTGCCGCTCCTTGCGCTGGGCCTGCGCCGGCGCGACGAAGATCGAGAGCGCGGTGAACAGGGCGAACGCGGACAACGCCGCGCCTCCGGTGACGGATCGGGTGGGCGTAGGCATCGCAGGTCTCCTCGGTGTCGGGCGGACGCGGCAACGGCGCTGCCCGTGCAGGCACCGGCCCTCTTGCGCCTTTCGCGCCCTCGGCCCATCCGCACCTGCGGTGCAGGCAACCTACTGCGGCCACGGCGCGGCCGTCTTGATCCACGTCAACGCAGGCGCCCCGACGGATCGCCCGCGCCGGGTCACGCGCGCAGGAGCCGCATCGACCGAGCCGGGCGCTCGGCGCCCCGCCGCGGACTTACGCCGTCGCTTCGGGCCGCCGGGCCAGCAGGTCGATCTCGACCCGCGCGCCGCGCGCCAGCGCGGTGACGCCGATGCAGGTGCGCGCCGGCCGCCGATCGGCCGGGAAGTAGCTCGCGTAGACGGCGTTCATGCGCGCGTAGTCTTCCTCGAAGCGAGTCAGGTAGATGCGTGCCTGCAGCACGTGCTCGAGGCCGAGCCCGAGGCCGCCGAGCACGATCTTCAGGTTCTCCATCACCCGCACCGTCTGGCCCTCGATGTCGGGCGCGAGCGGCCGCGCGTCGTCGTCGGGGTCGGTCGGCATCTGCCCGGTGACGAAGCACCAGCCGCCCGACTCGACCGCATGGCTGAACGGCGCGACCGGCGTGGGCGCGCCGGCCACCATGAGGAACGACGGGTCGGGCACGGGCGCTATTGCACCACGATCACCTTGGCCGTCGGGGTCGCGTCGAAGATCAGCTTCGCCGGCCAGGTGGGCCAGGTGACGCCGAGCGCCGCGTTGTTCGGGTCGCCGTCGTACGCAAACGCGCCGACGCTCTTCATCATCGCGTTGGAGAGGTCGAGCCGGCCCGGCTGGTTGGCCGTGGTGTTGGCGAAGTTCGCCAGCAGCGACGGCCCGAAGTTGCCGAACTGGAAGGGCAGGTCGAAGCCGTGCGCCGCGCCGTAGATCTGGTTGAAAGGCGCGGGCTCCTCGTCCCAGTCGAAGCGGTAATACCAAACGTCGGACTGCTGCGACTTCAAGGCGTTCAGGATGCTGTCCCGGTTCGCGCCGAAGGAGAGTTGGTTCAGGAGCTCGGAGCGGGCGGTGAAGCCGGTGACCGGCGTGTCGGTCGGCAGGTAGACGGCCGGAATCCACTGCTCGACCGTCGTTGCCGGGGCCGCGTTGGGGTCGTAGCTGAAGGCCATGGCGAACACTTGCGCGTCGGTAAGCAGCCGGCCGCTGACACCGCCGAGCGCCGGCGAGAGGGCGAGGAAGCTCGGGAACAGCTTGCCTTCGTCGCGGGTGTTGCCAGCGAGCACCGGCACCTTCAGGTAATGGCCAGCGCTGATCTCGGCGACCGGATCGACCGGCAACACCGTGCCCTCGGGAATCGGCCCCGAGCCCGAGGCGCCGATCGGCGCGAGCCGGGTCAGCACCATCGTCAGCAGCTCGTTCGGCGTCTTCGAGCGGAGGTAGGCTTGGATCTGCGCATCGGTCTGGGTGGTGACGTAGGCCTGGGCCGCGGTCGTGTCGGCGACCGTGCCGTCGGCGACGAGCATGTTGAGCAGCACCAGGTCGCCCTGCGCCTGGTAGGCCGACGCCGGGTAAAGCTGCGCGAAGCTGCCGGGCGGCAGCTCGGAAGCCAGCGACAGCCCGCCGCTGGTCGGCATCAGGCGGTGGAACAGCGCCGGGCTGGCGTTGACGACGAGCGGCGACGTCAGCACCGCGTAGATGTTGAACGCGCCAGCCGATTCGCCCATCAGCGTCACCCGGCCGGGGTTGCCGCCGAAGGCAGCGATATTGCGCTGGATGAACTGCAGCGCCTTGATGATGTCGAGCATCGCGAAGTTGCCCGAATCGTCGTTGGCGTTGGCGCCGGTCTTCAGGTGCGTCTGGTTGAGGAAGCCGAAGATGCCGAGCCGGTAGTTCACCGTGACGACGACGACGTTGGCGGTGATCGCGAGCATCGCGCCGTCGTAGACCGGGTCGGCGGTGTAGCCGGAAATGTTGCTGCCGCCGTGCACGAAGACGACCACCGGCCGCGAGCCGCCCGACCGTGCCGGCTGCCAGACGTTGAGATAGAGGCAGTCTTCCGAGCCGAGCGTCTGGCCGAGGGTGCTGCCGATGGTCGCGTCGTACTGGTTGTTCGCGCCGGGGCCGTAGAGGCGGCCCGATTGCACGCAGGCGTTGCCGAAGGTTTTCGCGTCGCGGTGCGAAGTCCACGGATCGGGATCGACCGGCGCCTTCCAGCGCAGATCGCCGACCGGCGCTTTGGCAAAGGGCACGCCCTTCCAGTTGTAGGTGCCGTCGGTCTCCGAGCCGTTCGTGCCGACGACGACGCCGAACTCGGTCTTGCGCTCGACCGGCGAATGATCGCTGCCGCCGCAGCCGGCGAGCGCGAGAACGGCCAGTGCGACACCGGCGGCGCCGGTGCGGAATGTCCAGGTCATCGTGGCTCCTCGATGATGTAGTCGATACGAGGTTCGATCAGGGCAAGTGCCGTGCCCCTAAGTCGCCCGGCCGGCGCTCGTCAGCAACCGGGCGAAGGCGGCGGCCGCGGGCGAGAGGCTGCGGCCGCGGCGCCGGACGATCGCCAGGGTGCGGCTGACGGCAGGCTTGTCCAGCTTCACGCCGACCACCGCGGCCGGCTTGAGGGGCAACGTGAGCTGCGGCACCACCGCCAGCCCCAGACCGCTCTCGACCAGGCCGATGAGCGTGGACACGTGCCGCACCTCGATCGTCGGGCGAGGCAGCGGCGGCAGCTCGGCCAGCGCCTGGTCGATGAAGAGGCGATTGCGCGAGGCATGCGAGACCCGCGCGAGCGGATGCTGCGCCAGCTCTTCCCAGCGCACGGAGCGTCGCCGCGCCAGCGGGTGGTCGGCAGGGCAGGCCAGGACGTACGGCTCCTTGAGCAGCGGCGCGAACTCGACCTCGGGATCCTGCATGCCGATGTAGTTCACTGCCAGGTCGGCCTCGCCATGCTTGACGCTCGCCAGCACCTCGTCGGCGCCCTCTTCGATGATGCGCACCAGCACGTGCGGATGCTTCGCCCGGAACGCCCGGATGACCGGCGGCAGGAAATGGTGCACCGCGGAAAAGACGCAGCCGATCGTCACGTCGCCGGCCTCGAGGTCGGCGGCGTCGCGCAGGCTGAGCACCGAGCGGTCGAGGTCCTCCACCAGGCCGCGCATCTCGCCGAGGAAGCGGCCACCGAGGAGCGTCAGGCCGACGCTGCGCGTGGTGCGGTCGAACAGGCGCACGCCGAGCATGTCTTCGAGGTGGGAAATGCGCCGCGACAGCGCCGGCTGCGACAGGTGCAGCGCCTTGGCGGCGGCGGCGAAGCTCTGCAGTTCGCCGACGGTGACGAAGGCCCGGAGGTCGGCGATCGAGGGCTTCAGCATCGGCGCTCACTCATGCACAAAGTGCAATAAAACCTCAGAAACTTGCAATTTACAACAAGGATGCATTTGCCGACGATCGCCGCATTATTCGAATAGGAGACAAGCGCTCATGAAGCGACGCCAACTGCTGCAGGCCGCCGCGGCAGCCATCGCCGTGCCGGCCACCGCCCGGGCGCAAGCCTTTCCCACCAAGCCGATCCGCTACATCGTGCCGGTGGCCGCCGGCGGCGGCAACGACATGATCGCCCGCGTCGTCACCGAGCGCTGGGGCAGGGCGCTCGGGCAGAACTTCGTGGTCGACAACCAGAGCGGCGGTGGCGGCGTGATCGCCTGCCAGACCACGGCCCGTGCCCCGGCCGACGGCTACACCCTGATGCAGGGCTATGTGGCCACCCACGGCACGACGCCGGCGACGCGGCGGGTGAGCTATGACGCGATCAAGGACTTCACGCCGATCGGCATGATCGGCGCGACGCCCAATGTCCTGGCGATCCACGACGCCGTGCCGGCGAAGACGATCCAGGAGTTCATCGACTACGTGAAGCGCAATCCCGGCAAGGTGAGCTACGGCTCGGCCGGCCCGGGGTCGCTCACGCACATGACGATGGAGCTCTTCAAGCAGGCGACGGGAGCGTTCATGCTGCACATCCCCTACCGGGGCATCGCCCCGGCCATCACCGACCTGCTCGGCGGCCAGACCCAGGCGATGTTCCCCGGCCTCGCCGCAGCGCTGCCGCACCTGCGCTCGGGCCGGATGCGAGCCTTGGCCGTGACCGGCATGCAGCGCAATCCGCAGCTGAAGGACGTGCCCACCATGGACGAGGTCGGCTTCAAGGGGTTCGACGCGATGCAGTGGTACGGCTCGGTCGGCCCTGCGGGCCTGCCCGCCGACGTCGTGCGCCGTCTCAACGAGACTCAGGTCGCCGTGCTGAAAGCGCCGGATCTCGCCGAAAAGCTGGCCGGCGAAGCGGTCGAGCCGTGGCCGATGAGCCCGGAGCAGTTCGGCCAGTACATCCGCGCCGAGATCGAGCGCTGGACCGCGCTCGCCAAGGCCCGCGGCATCCGTCTCGACGACTGATCGCCCGCATCTCTCCGCTCTTTTCTTTTCTTCGAAAGGTCTCCGTGGCCCGCAACACCCACGTCGCCGCCGACACCGCGGCGCCGCCGATCACCGCCCTCCTCGCGAAGTTCGTCGCCGGCCATCCGGCGCGCGGCTGGAGCGACGCGGTCGAGCACGAAGCCCATCGCACCTTCTACAACTGGCTCGGTTGCGCCACCGGTGCGGCGCGGCACGAGGCTGCCGACGCGGCGCTGGCGGCGGTGCAGATGCTCGAGCCCGCGTCCCAGGCGACGGTGCTGGGCCGGACCGAGAAGGTCGACATCGGCAGCGCCGCACTGCTCAACGGCATCACCTCGCACACCTTCGACTTCGACGACACCCACCTCAAGACCATCATTCACCCGGCCGGTCCGGTCGCCTCGGCGGTGCTGGCGCTGGCCGAGCTGCGCGGCGCCAACGGCCGGGACGTGGTCGATGCGCTGGTGCTCGGCATCGACGTCGCCTGCCGCATCGGCGGCCTCGTGCCGCGCCGCGCCGATGGCGCAGCCGAGCCAGTTGTAGAAGGTGCGATGCGCTTCGTGCTCGACCGCGTCGCTCCAGCCGCGCGCCGGATGGCCGGCGACGAACTTGGCGAGAAGGGCGGTGATCGGCGGCGCCGCGGTGTCGGCGGCGACGTGGGTGTTGCGGGCCACGGGGACCTTTCGAGGTAAAGAAGAGAGAGGAAGAAGCGGCGATCAGTCGTCGAGGCGGATGCCGCGCGCCTTGGCGAGTGCCGTCCAGCGGGTGATCTCGTCGCGGATGTACTGCCCGAACTGCTCCGGGCTCATCGGCCACGGCTCGACCGCTTCGCTGGCGAGCTTTTCGGCGAGGTCGGGCGCC
>DATCGH010000304.1:0-9320 GCA_036509055.1 Caldimonas sp. | reverse complement strand
GCGCAGCTCGGCCGGGCAGCGTCTCGCCGGTTGGTTCGGCTGGCTGACTCCGCCGCGATTTCGCCAGCGTCCCTCCTGAAGTTTCGGCAAGACGCAGCGTCCTCGTGGCGTTGCATTTCATCGTCGCTGCTGCGCGGCGCGATTCGGCAACGTGCTCGAGCGTGAAGTGCGTCACGACCATGACCGTTCGTCGGAGAAGTACATGACAAGCGGACACACCTTCCCCGTGCTCACGGGATGGCTCGATCGTGTCTCGCAAACCTATGCTGTCTTCACTCTGTTTCAAGGAAGACGCTCATGTTCAAAGCAACTCTCCACGCGCTGGCCCTCACGGCCGCGCTCGCCGCCGCGCCGGCCCATGCCGTCCTGACTCCCACCGGCATCGCCTGCGACGGCAACGGCACCGTCATGACCTCGAACCCGGGCTACGCTGATTGCTCTGGTGCGTTCGCGGACAACAACATCAACCAGTCCGCGGACGTGGCGGCGCAGATCCTGGCCGACTGGGGCCTCTCCGGACTGACCGCCACCGACGTCACCGGCGTGAACGGCAACGCCACCACCGGTTCGTTCACCTTCGCGGACATGGCTTCGCCTTTTGTCCTGGCGCTGAAGGCCGGCGACGCGTTCAGCCTGTACCTGTTCGACGCGCACACGACCTCGATCGACTTCGACACGCTCGGCGTCGGCTTCTTCTCGGGCCCGCGCAACGTCGAGCACTTCGGCCAGGGGCTGTCGCACGCGACGCTCTACGGCGGCTCTACGGTCACCGCCGTTCCGGAGCCTGAGACGTATGCGCTGCTCATGGCCGGCCTGGCGTTCGTCGGTTGGGCCTCGCGCCGCCGCCAGCGTCAGCGGTAAGCGCAGAGAGTCATTGCAGAGAAACGGGCCCGCCCTCGGCGGGCCCGGTTCCATTTCTCAGTGCGCGGTCGCGAGCTCCGCCTTCGACGGCGCCGTCATCGCGTAGGTCAGCGGCCCGAGCGCCTCCTGGATGCGCGCCATCTGCTTGCGACTCGTCAACTCGCCGAGCACGTGCTGGAAGCGCGGCTCGAGCGTCCCCGAAACGATGTATTGCCAGCGATAGGCCTTGAGCAGTCCGGCCTCGACCTGGCTCGCCTGCGCGCCCTCGGCGGGCAGCTTGCTCACCGCCAGGAAGTACGCCGCATCGGTCTTGGCCTGCCCCTGGAGGATGCCGTCGACGCCGCCGACGAGCGCGATCAGGTCCTCGACCGCGGCATCGCGCTCCGCGTCCGAGGCGAGCTTGGCGTCTTCGCGCATCCACTCCAGCTCGTCGATGATCGCGTGCTGCGACTCTTCCTTCCAGTGGAACAGGAAGATGTCCTTGAACAAGTCCGAGAGGCCTTCGGCGTTGGCGATGCTGGCGTGATAGTGCGCCTGCGAGAACAGCTCGATGTGGCAGGTGAGCGCAAGCACCGCCCAGGTGCTCTTGCCGAGGACGAACGCGGCGACGTCGTTCGCCGGGACGTCGAAGCGGTAGCCCGGCGGCATCGTGCTGCCGACCATCCGCTCGATCCGGCGGAACAGCTCCTGATGCTTGAGCTCTTCGTCGGTGAAGCGGACGATCGCCTCGAGCGCCGTCTGGTCGCCGAGCCAGTGGTCCTTGCTCACCTCGAGCATCTTGGCGCCGATGAAGCGCTCGACCAGGCCGAACATGTTGGCGTAAGTGCGGCCCTGCACCTGGCTGAGGAACCGCTGCTGCTCGGGGCTGAGGAACTCGAGCTCGTTGATCAGCGACAGGCTGTCGGGCAGGAACTTGTGCTTCAGGTCGAATTCGCGGCCGCGGATGATGTCGCGGTCGATGTCCCAGCGGATCCGCTTGGAGACCTCGATGGTCTTGGCGTAGCGCTGGGCGGGGGTCGGGGTCGACGACGCGGGCAGGGTGTGCATGGAGTCCTCCGGGAGCTGATCCGTCCAGTTGACGTGGACGGAATCATTCGCCGGACGGTCCGACGTCGCATGATGCCGATGTCCCAAACGGGAACGCAGGGCCGGCCGCCGCCGGCGAAGTCTTGGGTTCGCTGTCCCACGCCGTGCCGGCGCGGGCGAATGCTCAGGAAGCGAGCGGCTTGAAGTAGCGCGCCTCGAGGCGCTTGGCGTTGATCAGGCGCAGGCGCACCAGCACCTTCTCCCAGAGCGTCAGCGGCTGGGTCCGGCCGTCCGGCAGAGTCAGCACGGCGCCGAGGATCGGCTCGTCGTCGATGCGCGATTCCTGATAGATGGGAGCGTCGGTCATTCGCTGTCTCCTCGCTCGACTGCGCGAGCTGTCCGGCCAATGTAACAGGATGTGTTGCACGCACCAGCGAACGGGCAGCGTGCGCTGGACAAGCGGTCGCTATGGGCGGGCCGGCAACGGGGTTGGGACTCGGGCGCTACCGTATGCGCAAACGCCGCCTCTTCGAACGCAAGGAGCCCGCGATGAACGACACCTCTCGCCGCCCGGCCTTCGCCACCACCAACCCGGCAACGCTTGCGGCCGGCAAGACCTACACCGGCCACAGCGCCGAGGAGGCCGCGCGCAAGGCGCGGCGGGCGGCCGAGGCGCAGCACGATTGGCGACGCGTCGGCTTCGAGGAGCGTGCGCAGGTCATGAAGCGGGCCGCGGCGGTGCTGCGCGCTCGCCGCGCGGAGTTCGCCGCGCTCATGACCGAGGAGATGGGCAAGACGGTGACCGACGGGCTGGCGGAGGTCGACAAGTGCGCCGGCGCCTGCGAGCACTTCGCCAATCGGGCCGCCTCCTATCTGGCACGCGAGCCGGTGACGATCGAAGGCACGAAAGCCTTCGTCGCCTTCAACCCGCTGGGCGTGGTGCTGGCGGTGATGCCGTGGAACTTCCCGTTCTGGCAGGTGTTCCGCTTCGCGGCGCCGGCGCTGATGGCGGGCAACGGCGGCGTGCTCAAGCATGCGAGCAACGTTCCGGGCTGCGCGCTGGCGATCGAGTCGGTGTTTCGAGACGCCGGCTTTCCGGACGGACTGTTCGCGACCGCGCTGGTGCCGAGCGCGGGCGTCAAGGCGTTGATCGAGGACCGCCACATCGCCGCGGTCACGCTCACCGGCAGCGTGCCGGCGGGCCGCAGCGTCGCCGCCGCCGCCGGCGCGATGCTGAAGAAGTGCGTGCTCGAGCTCGGCGGCGCCGACGCCTACCTCGTGCTCGAGGATGCCGACGTGCCCGCCGCGGCCAAGGTCTGCGCCGCCGCCCGCATGGTCAACGCCGGCCAGAGCTGCATCGCCGGCAAGCGCTTCATCGTCGTCCGCGAGGCGCGGGCGGCGTTCGAGACGGCGATGGTGGAGGCGATGCGGGCCTACGAGCTGGGCGACCCGCGCGATCCGCATACCCGGCTCGGGCCGCTGCAGAGCGCAGCGGCGCGCGACCAGATCCATGCCCAGGTCGAGGCGAGCGTTCGTGGCGGCGCGCGGCGGCTGCTCGGCGGCGCCGTGCCGGATCGGCCGGGCGCCTGGTATCCGCCGACGGTGCTCGCCGGCGTGCGCCGCGGACAGCCGGCGCACGACGAGGAGGTGTTCGGTCCGGTCGCGGCGATCATCGAGGCGGCCGACGAGCGCGAGGCGATCGCGATCGCCAACGCCAGCGAGTTCGGCCTCGGTTCGGGCGTGCTGACGAGCGACCTGGCGCGGGGCGAGCGCATTGCCGCCGAGGAGCTCGATGCCGGCATGAGCTTCGTCAACGACAACGTCCGCTCCGATCCGCGCATGCCCTTCGGCGGCGTCAAGCACTCGGGTTTCGGCCGCGAATGCGCCGGCTTCGGCATTCGCGAGTTCGTCAACGTCAAGTCGGTGCAGGTGAAGGGCTAGGGCGGCGTGGCCCCGGGGGATACTGAAGCCATGAAGCGCGTTGTCCTGCCTTGCGGCGAAGCCGTGTCGGCGCTCGGTCAGGGCACCTGGATGCTCGGCGACGATCCGCAGCGGCGCCAGGAGGAGATCGCCACGTTGCGGCGCGGCATCGACCTCGGCCTGACGCTGATCGACACCGCCGAGATGTACGGCGACGGCCGCTCCGAATCGCTGGTCGGCGAGGCGATCGCCGGCCGGCGCGACGAGGTCTTCGTCGTCACCAAGGTCTATCCGCACAACGCCTCGCGCCGGGCGATGCCCCGCTCCTGCGAAGCGAGCCTGCGCCGCCTGGGCATCGCGACGATCGACCTCTACCTCCTGCATTGGCAGGGCGAGGTGCCGCTGGCCGAGACGGTGCAGGCCTTCGAGGCGCTGCAACGCGACGGCAAGATCCGTCACTGGGGCGTGAGCAATCTCGATCCGGAACTGATGCAGTCGCTGTGGCAGACCCCCGGCGGCACGACGGCGCAGACCGATCAGGTGCTCTACAACCTCGGCCGGCGCGGCATCGAATGGGACCTGCAGCCGTGGCTGCGCGAGCGCCGGGTGGCGCTGATGGCCTATTCGCCGATCGAGCAGGGTCGCCTGCTGCGCCAGCGCGGGCTTGCGGAGTTCTCCCGGAAGCGCTCGATGACGCCGGCCCAGGCGGCGCTCGCCTGGCTGCTGGCGCAGGACGGCGTCATCGCCATTCCCAAGACCGGCCAGCGCTCGCGCCTCGAGGAAAACGCCGGTGCGCTGGCGCACCCGCTTTCGCCGGACGATCTGCGCGAGCTTGACCGGCTGTTCCCGCCGCCGAAGGGTCCGAGCCCGCTGGCGATGATCTGAAGCGCGCAGCGAACACGGGACGATTTCAACGATGCGCCGGCTTCGCCTTTGGGCCTTCGCTCTCGCCGCCGTGCTGATCGCCTGCGCGGTGCAGGCGGCGCCGCTGACGCGGGCCCAGGCGCTGAAGGCGCTGGAGCAGCCGGATACCGCGGCGCGGCTCGCCGGCATCGAGCGGCTGGCCGAGATCGGCCGGATGGAGGACGTGGACCGCGTGCTCGCCCGGCTCGACGATCCGGATCCGCGGGTGCGCGACCTGGCCGCGGCCGCGACCTGGCAGATCTGGAGCCGATCGGGCGATCCGGCGATCGACAAGCTGTTCGCCCGCGGAATGGAACAGATGGAAGCCGCGGCAATGGAGGACGCGCTCGCCACCTTCAGCGTCATCGTCAAGCGCAAGCCCGCCTTCGCCGAAGGCTGGAACAAGCGGGCGACGGTCCACTTCCTGCTCGGGCACTTCGCGGAATCGCTGAAGGACTGCGACGAAGTGCTCAAGCGCAACCCGAAGCACTTCGGCGCGCTTTCCGGCGCCGGTCAGATCCATCTGCAGCTCCGCCATCCCGAGCTCGCGCTCGACTTCTTCCGCCGCGCCCTGGCGGTCAATCCGAACCTCGAAGGAGCCGCGGCGGTGATTCCGGTGCTCGAGGAGCTGCTGCGCGAGCAGCAACCGCAGCGCACCTGAGCGGCCTCATCCGGCAGGCGCGGTCTCCATAATCCGCCGCCATGCCCCATGACCTCGCCGCACCCGCCTTCCCCGATCGCCGCGCCTCGCTTTTCGCGTTGCTCGGCTTCGCGCTCGCGGGCTGCGGCGGTGGCGGCTCGGACGGGGAATCGTCGATGGCCGGGACGCTGCAGACCCGCAGCGTCACGGCGCGCAGCAACGGCACGACCTACTCGCTCAACATCTATCTGCCGCCGGGCATCGCCGCGATCCGTGCCAGCGTGCCGGTGATCTACCTGCTCGACGGCGACTCCCGGTTCTCGGCGGTCGTCGACATCGTCGAGCGGACCCGGGCGCCGGCGGTGATCGTCGGCATCGGCAACGAGGCGCTGCGCGGCCGCGACTACGTGCCGGCGAATGTCTGCACGCCCGGCGGCGGCGGCGAGGGGGCCTACCTGGACTTCATCCGCCTCGACCTGATCCCGTTCGTCGAGACCACCTTCGGCGGCGACCCGCAGCGCCGCATCCTGCTCGGCCATTCGCACGGCGGCAGCTTCGTCCTGTATGCCCTGTTCAACGAGGCGCCGGCCGGCCGCCACTTTGCCGCCTACCTGGCGAGCGACGCCTCGATCGACTGCATGAGCGCGACCGTCTACGGCTGGGAGACGGCCTACGCCGCCGCCAACGCTTCGCTGGCGGTGCGGCTGCACATCTCGTATTCCGCGAACACGGCCAACACGGCCTTCGCGCAGCAGGTGCAGGGACGGGGCTACTCCGGGCTCGCGATGGCGGCAAAGTTCTACGCCGGCGGCCACATCGGCATGATTCCTCTCGCCTTCAGCGAAGCGATTGCGTTCGCGCTGGCCTGAGCCGAATCAAGTTCCCCGCGAGAGAAAGTCGCGCACCAGCTTGACGGTCGCACCCGGGCTCTCTTCCATGATCCAGTGGCCCGAGTCGGGGACGATGCCCTCGGTCACGTCCTCGCCGCCGGAGCGCATGACGGTGGCCATCATCGGCCCGAACGACTTCTCGCCGCCGAGGGCGAGGATCGGCAGCTTCAACCGGCCGCTGGCGGCGAGAAAGGCGCGGTTGTCGATCGCGTCCTGGTCGAACGCGGCGAACTGCGCGAATCCGGAATGCATCGCGCCGGGCAGGGCGTAGAGCTTCGCGTAATGGACCCGCGCGGCTTCGCCGAAGCGCGCGGGCGTGGCCGAGAACTCGTTCCAGAACCGGTCGAGGTAGATCCGCTCGCGCCCGGCCACGAGCCGTTCCATGTCCGGGCCGCCGAAGCGGAAGTGCCAGAGCAGGGGATTCTTGAGGATCTCCTCCCACGGTCCCACGCCCGGCACCGGTGCGTCGATCAGCACCATGCGCCGGACCCGCTCCGGATGGCGCGCTGCGAACTGGAACGCGACCATGTTGCCGATGTCGTGGGCGACGACGTCCACCCGCTGCGCACCCAGCGCGACGAGCACGCCTTCGACGTCTTCGGCCTGGGTCTTCTTGTCGAAGCCGCCGGCCGGCTTGGACGACAGGCCCAGGCCGCGCAGGTCGGGGACGATCACCGTGTGGTCGCGCGCCAGGTCGGCGGCCAGCGGCACCCACATGTCGCCGGTCTCGCCGTAGCCGTGCAGCAGCACCACCGTCGGCCCCGTGCCGCCGGAGCGGACGTGGATGGTGGCGCCGTTGGTCGCGATCTCGCGCTTGACGAATCCGGTGAACTCGAAGCCCTGGGCCGAGGCGGCCGCGGGCAGGGCGAACGCCAGCAGCGATGCGAGGAGGGCGTGGGCAAGCGCGCGCATGAAAGCCTTTCTGTCGGGTTGGCGCCGCGGAGTCGCAGGGCGCAGCCGGTAGTGTGCGCATCTCGCTGTGCGCCGACCAGCCGCCGGAAGGTGCAATCACCTTCAACCCGCGGTTTAAGATCGGCCGATGGCGCAGGTGCAGCATCTGGTGTCGTTCGTCCGCACGGCAGAGCACGGCAGCTTCTCCGCCGCGGCGCGCGTCCTGGGGCTGACGCCGGCCGGCGTCAGCAAGAACGTGGCCCGGCTCGAGGCCGACCTGGGCGTGCGCTTGTTCCAGCGCAGCACGCGTCGGCTGGCGCTGACCGAAAGCGGCGAGCGGTTCCTGCGCCAGGTCGACGGGCCGCTCGCTTCGCTGCAGGCGGCCCTGTCGGGCGCGCGCCGCATCGACGAAGAGCCGACCGGCACCCTCAAGGTGAGCATGGGCCAGGCCTTCGGCCGCCATTTCCTGGTGCCGCTGCTCGAGGACTTCCTGGCCCGCTATCCGCGGGTCCTGCCCGACTGGCACTTCGACAACCGCCGGGTGGACATCGTCGGCGAGGGCTTCGATGCCGCCGTCGGCGGTGGCTTCGCGCTCGCCTCGGGCGTGGTCGCGCGCGAGCTGGCGCCGGTGCACATCGTCGCCGTGGCGTCGCCGCACTACATGGCCGGCCGGGCGATGCCGCGCACGCCCGAGGACATGGCCGCGTTCGACGGCATCATGAGGCGCTCCTCGCCGACCGGGCGCGTCCGCCCCTGGGCCTTGCGCTCGCGGCGGGTGGCGGAGCGGCCGGTCGAGTGCCGGCCGCGGCTGATCCTGAGCGACCCCGAGGCCATCGCCCAGGCGGCGCGGCTCGGGCTCGGCGTCGCCTTGCTGCCGATGCCTTTCGCCTTCGCCTCGATCGCCTCGGGCGAGCTGCTTCGCCTTCTCCCCGGGTGGTACGGCGATGCCGGCCCGCTCTCGCTTTACTACCCGAGCCGCCGGATGCTGCCGGCCAAGACGCGGGTGTTCGTCGATTTCGTCGTCGAGCGCTTTCGCTCGGCGGGTTTCGCGCGGCTGGTGGATGGCCGCTAGGGTCGCCCGGCCGCTGGGGTTCTCCCGGCTGCACGCCGCCGGGTGCGGCGTCGAAACTATGGCGATGCATTTGCCGCCGGCGCCTCCATGAGCGCCCTGCAGGTCGAAGCGGTCAGCAGGCACTACGGTGCCGCCCGGGCCGTCGACCGCATCTCCTTCGCCACGCCTTCGGGCAAGCTCGTCGTCCTGCTCGGCCCCTCGGGCTGCGGCAAGTCGACGACGTTGCGCATGATCGCCGGCCTCGACACGCCGTCCGAAGGCCGGATCCTGATCGACGGCCGCGACGTCACCTCGCTGGCGCCGGCCGCGCGGCGAATCTCGATGGTGTTCCAGTCGTATGCGCTCTTCCCGCACCTGAACGTGCGCGAGAACATCCTGTTCGGCGTCAAGGTGCGCAGGGAACCGGCGGCCGATCACGGCCAGCGGCTGGCGCGCGTCGCCGAGCTCCTGGGCCTCTCCGCCCTGCTCGAGCGCAAGCCCTCGCAGCTCTCCGGCGGCCAGCAGCAGCGGGTCGCGCTCGGCCGGGCGATCATCGCCGAGACCAAGGTCTGCCTGATGGACGAGCCGCTCTCCAACCTCGATGCGCAGCTGCGCCAGGAGATGCGGCGCGAGATCCGCACGCTGCAGCTGAAGCTCGGCATCACCATGGTCTACGTCACCCACGACCAGACCGAGGCGATGAGCATGGCCGACCAGGTGGTGCTGCTCAACGCCGGCCGGATCGAGCAGGATGCGCCGCCGGCCGAGCTCTATGCCCGGCCCGCATCGGTGTTCGCCGCGCGCTTCATCGGCACGCCGCCGATGAACATCGTCGCCGCTCCGGGCCGGCCCGCGCTCAAGCTCGGGGTGCGGCCGGAGCACGTGCGCCTGGTGGGGAGCGGCGGCCTCGCCGCGATGGTGCAGAGCGCCGAATACCTCGGCGCCGACACCGTGGTCACGTGCTCGACATCGGCCGCCGGCACACTCGGCGAGACCCTCGCGGCGCGGCTCCCGGGCCGCCACGAGCTGGCCGAGGGCACGGGCGTGCACCTCGGCTGGCGCGAGGAAGACAGCCACTGGTTCGACGCCGCCTCCGGCCTGCGCCGCAGCGACGTTGCCGATTCCCTTCCCATTCCCG
>DATCGH010000303.1:0-2153 GCA_036509055.1 Caldimonas sp. | reverse complement strand
CGCCCGGCCTTGCACTCACAGCCGGCGTCGCCGGCGCTTCGGGCGGCGCCGGCGCGGCGGCGACCGCTCCGGGCAGGCGCAGCGCTGCGAGCGCCTGGAAGGCCGAGCGCGCCTGGCCGCCGAGCTGCGCCTTCAACTCGGCCAGGTGGCGCGACTCGCCGAGCTGCCGGCCGTGCTCATCGACGACGCGCAGGTTCATCAGCAAATGCGGCGCCAGCTGCTCGTGCTTGAAGTCGGCGCGACGGACCTCGATGCCGCTTTTCGCCCGCACGTCGGCCGTCAGCACGTCCAGCAGGCTGCCGTCGCCGAACGGATGCCGGGCGATGAAGCCTTCGGCGTAGTCGGGCAAGGGCACGAGGCGCGAGCGCGGCCGCTGCGGAAGCGTCTTCGCCAGCGCCACCAGCTTGTCCTTCAGCATGCCGGGCACCAGCCATTCGCAGCGATCCTCGCCGGCGGCATTGAGGGCGTACAGCGGCACGGTGACGGTGACGCCGTCGCGCGGGTTGCCCGGCTCGTGCAGGTAGGTCGCGGCGCAGTCGATGCCGCCGAGGCGAATGGTGCGCGGGAACGCCTGGGTGGTGATGCCTGCGGCCTCGTGGCGCATCAGCTCCTCGCGCGTCAGCAGCAGCAGGTTGGGCTGGCGCCGCAGCTCCTCGCGGTACCAGCGCTCGAAGGTCCGGGCGTCGTGCACCGACTTCGGCACCTGCTGGTCGTAGAAAGCGTGGATCAGCTCGTCGTCGACCAGCACGTCCTGGCGCCGCGCCTTGTGCTCGAGCTCCTCGACCTGGGCGATCAGCTTGCGGTTGGCGGCGGCGAACGGCAGCTTCGTCTCCCAGTCGCCCTCGACCAGCGCCTCGCGGATAAAGATCTCGCGGGCGGCGCCGGGGTCCACCGTGCCGAAGTCGACCCGACGGTTGCTGTAGACGACCAGGCCGTAGAGCGTCGCCCGCTCCAGGGCGACCACCTGGCCGGCCTTCTTCTCCCAGTGCGGCTCGAGCAGCTGCTTCTTCAGCAGGTGGCCGCCGACCGTCTCCAGCCAGCGTGGGTCGATGTTGGCGATGCCGCGGGCATAGAGCCGGGTGGTCTCGACCAGCTCGGCGGCGACGATCCAGCGTCCCGGCTTCTTCGAGAGGTGCGAGCCCGGATGGCGATGGAAGCGGATCCCACGGGCGCCGAGGTAGGAGTCGTCCTCGTCGCTCTTCAGGCCGATGTTGCCGAGCAGGCCGGCGAGCATCGACAGGTGCAGCTGCTCGTAGGTCGCAGGCAGGGTGTTGACGCGCCAGCCGTGCTCCGTCACCACCTGCTGCAGCTGGGCGAAGACGTCGCGCCATTCGCGCACCCGGCGCGGCGAGACGAAGTTGTCGCGCAGGACCTGCTCGTGCTTCCGGCTCGACAGGCGATGTTCCCCGTGCCCTCCCCGCGAGCTCTCGATCCACGCCCAGAGCTTGAGGATGCCGAGGAACTCGGACTTCTCGTCGTCGAACTTGACGTGCGCCTGGTCCGCGGCCTGCTGATGCTCCAGCGGCCGGTCGCGCACGTCCTGGACGCTCAGCGAGCTGGCGATGACCAGCACCTCGCGCAACGCCTCGCGCTCGCGCGCCGCCAGGATCATGCGGCCGACGCGTGGATCGAGCGGCAGCTTCGCCAGCTCGCGGCCGATCGTCGTCAAGGCGTTGTCGTCGTCGGTGGCGCCGAGCTCGTTCAGCAGCTGGTAGCCGTCGGCGATGGCGCGCTTGGGCGGCGCCTCGAGGAACGGGAAGTCCTCGACCGCCCCCAGGTTGAGCGACTTCATGCGCAGGATCACGCCGGCGAGCGACGAGCGCACGATCTCCGGCTCGGTGAAGCGCGGGCGGCCGGCGAAGTCGGCCTCGTCGTAGAGGCGGATGCAGATGCCGTCGGCGACCCGGCCGCAGCGGCCGGCGCGCTGGTTCGCCGCCGCCTGGCTCACCGGCTCGATCGGCAGCTGCTCGACCTTGCTGCGAAAGCTGTAGCGCTTGATCCGCGCCGTGCCGGCGTCGATGACGTAGCGGATGCCGGGCACCGTGAGCGAGGTCTCGGCGACGTTGGTGGCGAGCACGATGCGGCGGGCGCTGTGCGACGCGAACACCTCGTCCTGCTGCTCCTGGCTGAGGCGGGAGAAGAGCGGCAGCACC
>DATCGH010000302.1:0-2368 GCA_036509055.1 Caldimonas sp. | reverse complement strand
GTGCCGCTGACCGGCGCGGTGATCGTGACGACGCCGCAGGACATCGCCCTGCTCGATGCCAGGAAGGGCATCAAGATGTTCGAGAAGGTCGGCGTGCCGATCCTCGGCATCGTCGAGAACATGGCGGTGCACGTCTGCGAGAAGTGCGGCCACGTCGAGCACATCTTCGGCGAGGAGGGCGGCAAGCGCCTGGCCGCGGAGTACAAGATGGACTACCTCGGCGCCCTGCCGCTCAACCTCTCGATCCGGGTCCAGACCGACAGCGGCCGGCCGAGCGTCGTCAGCGATCCCGAGGGCGAGATCGCCGGCCTCTACAAGGGCGTCGCCCGCCAGGTGGCGGTCAAGATCGCGCAGCGGGCCAAGGACTTCTCCTCGAAGTTTCCGGGCATCACGATCTCCAAGGACACCTGAGGACAGGCGGCACGGGACGCGCCTAGACTGCGCCATGGATGTCGCCGGTGCGCCCCCCGTCCTGCCGCGCCCTTCGCTGCGCGTGGCCGTGGTCATGGAGCGCGAGACGGCGCCGAACCGCTGGGAGGACTGGCGCTTTCGCATCGCCGAGGTGGTGCCGCACGAAGACGCCTTCGGCCTGGAGGCGCGGGTCCTGCGCGACGATGGCAAGCTGCAGCGCACCCTCCATCCCGGCTTCACCCTCGAGCTGTTCCGCGACGAGGCCGAGGGCTACTGGCTGAACCTCAGCTCGGGCTCGCCGGTCTGGTTCGTCGTCTGGCGGATCGACGATGCCGACCCGTCGCGTGCCTGGCCGGAAACGGTGAGCCTGTCGTATACCGAGGCCGGTCGCTGGCTCGACGCGCAGGAGCGGGTCGACAACGTGCCGCTGGCGCCGGAACTGGCGGCCTGGCTGCAGGTCTACACCGACGAGCACTACCGGCCCGAGCCGAAGAAGCGGCGCCGGCCGCAATCCTTCGTCAGCCCGGGCGAGCGGCGATGAGCGGCGGCGACGACGACGGCTTCCTGCAGCGCTGGGCGCGGCGCAAGGCCAGCGTTCGGCGCGGCGTGGCCGAGCCGGAAGCCGTGCCCCCGCAGGTGCCGCCGCGGCAGACCGGGGTGCCGTCGCCGGGCGTGCCGGCACCGGTCACCGAGCCCGTGTCCGGCGCCGTGCCGCCCGCCGCGGGCCCGGCAGCGGCGCCACGCGAACGAGGCGACGCGGCCGAAGCGCCGCAGCCACAGCCGCCGACGATGGAGGACGTGGCGCGACTGACGCGAACGTCCGACTACGCGCGCTTCGTCGGCGCCGGTGTCGATCGGGACGTCAGCAACGCGGCCATGAGGAAGCTCTTCAGCGACCCGGCCTTCAATGTGATGGACGGACTCGACACCTACATCGACGACTACGGCAAGCCCGATCCGATCCCGGAGTCGATGCTGCGGCAGCTCAACCAGTCCAAGCTGCTGCGCCTGTTCGAAGTCGAGGAAGATGCCGAACAGGCGGCCGCCGCGGCGGCGGCATCTCCCGATGGTGCGGCCTTTCCGGCAGTGGCACAGTCGGTAAGCGCGCCCGTTCCCCCGCCCCCTACCGATGACGACCCTGATCTGCGATTGCAACAAGACGATGCCCCTGGACGGCCCGGCCCTGCGCCGGATCCTCGGGCCTGAAGCGGGCGCCGGCCTCGAGACGGTCCATTCGACCCTGTGCCGGCGCGAGGCCGGCGCGTTCCAGCGCGCCGCCAAGAGCGGCGAGCAGGTGCTCGTCGCCTGCACCCAGGAGACGAAGCTCTTCCTCGAGCTGACCGAGGAGACCGAAGGCGCGCCGAGCGTCGCCGAGCGGCCGATCCGCTTCGTCAACATCCGCGAATCCGGCGGCTGGTCGAAGGACGCGGCCGCGGCGCTGCCGAAGATGGCGGCACTGATCGCCGCCGCTCAGCTGCCGCCGGCCGAGCCGGTGCCGCTGGTCGGCTACCGGTCCGGCGGCCGCGTCCTGGTGATCGGTGCCGCCGATGTCGCCCAGCGCGCGGCCCGCATGCTCGCCGACAAGCTGGAGGTCACGATCCTGCTCTCTCGGGCCGGCGGCAAGCTGCCGCAGGAGCGGACGATGGCGGTCCACGCCGGCACCCTGACGCGCCTCGGCGGCTGGCTCGGTGCGTTCGAGGCGAGCTGGACCAGCGCCAACCCGATCGACCTCGACCTGTGCACCCGCTGCAACGCCTGCATCGACGTCTGCCCGGAGCAGGCGATCGACTTCAGCTACCAGATCGACCTCGCGAAATGCACCGGTCACCGTGAATGCGTGCGCGTCTGCGAGGCCGCGGGCGCGATCGACTTCCAGCGCGAGGCCCAGGTCGTGACCGAGTCCTTCGACCTCGTGCTCGACCTCGGCGCGGTCCCGCAGATCGCCCTGCACCAGCCG
>DATCGH010000301.1:0-3433 GCA_036509055.1 Caldimonas sp. | reverse complement strand
GCCCGAGGCAGCATGACATGAACCCCAGCGCCACCCACCTCGATCGAATCGCGTTCCACCTCGCAGGGCGACGCGCCCCGGGCCTCGGCGAGGTCGGCCGGCTGCGGCCGGCGCTCCAGGCCGGCTATCGCGATCTGGCTTCGCTGCGCCACGACTTCCCGCTGGTGCTGGCGCGCGACGGCGCCTCCCCGGTGGTGCCGCTGCGTGCCCTGGTCGATGCGGCGCTGGCGCGCATCGCCGTGGACAGCGCCGCGGAGCGCACCCAGCGCCACGTGCTGCGGATCGAGCGCGAGCTCCGGGTGATGCTGCAGGAAGGCCTCGAGGGCACGCTCGGCGAGCTCTGGACCGGGGCGGTGCAGCGGCTCGCTCCGGCTCGCGACGCCTCGTTCGTCGACAGCGCACGTCGCGCCCGCGCCGCGATCGAGGTCGACGGCGCGCTCGTGGGCTGCGACCCGGCCCTGGCCGAGCGCCTGCTGAGCCATGTCTGGCAGGGGGTGCAGCAGCGCAAGGAAGCAGCGCTGCGCGATCGGCTGGTGCGCCTGATCCAGCAGCTGGCCGACATCCTGCGTGCCGACTTCGAACACTCGGATGCCGGGCGCAGCGCCGCCCAGCTCAAGGCCTCGGTCGGCGGCGGGCTCGGCGAGCTGTTCGACTTCGACGCGATGTCGAGCCTGCTGTCGCGCGCGCTGCCGCGCGAGCCGATGCCCGAGGCACGCCGCAGCCGCATCCGTCGCCTGCTCGGCGTTCTCGATTCGCAGCCCTTCGTGGCCCTCCCCGATGCCGACGCGGCGCGCGCGGCGGGCAACGAAGCCTATGGGTATCGCTTCGACAGCTGCGCATCGGCACTGGCCGCCTGGAACGAGCGCTTGCCGCGGCTCGTGGAGCTGGCGCGCACGATCGAGATGACCGAGCTCGAGATCGACGGCCGCTACGACCCGGCGCGGCACGATGCGCTGTTCGAGTCGTACGCCGCGAACGAATTCGAGAGAGAGGCGCTCGACCGCTTTCCCGACTACCTCGTCTGCCTCGACGGCGGAGCGCTCGGGGAGGCCGAGCAGGCCCGGCTGATGGATATCCTGGGTGGTGAGGTGCCGATCAAGGTGCTGTATCGCATCGACGATCTGCTCGCCGCGTCGCACGGCGCGCACGCGGCGCCCTCCCCCGGGTTGCGCGAACGCCAGATCGCGCACATGGCGATGGGCCTGAGCCAGGTCTACGTGTTGCAGTCGGCGGCATCGAACCTGAGTCGCTGCGCCGAGCGCGTCGCCGACGGCATGCGCTTCGGCGGTCCGGCGCTGTTCTGCGTCTTCTCCGGCGCCCACGGCGGCGCCGAAGGCCAGGCGCCCTATCTCACGGCGGCGGCGGCCATGGAGTCGCGCGCCTTCCCCGCCTTCGTCTACGACCCTTCCGGCGGCCCCGACTGGGCGTCGCGCTTCAGCCTCGACGGCAATCCGCAGCCGGAGCTCGACTGGCCGATCCATCGCTTCGAGTACGAGGACGCGCGCCAGCAGCGCGTGGTCGAGGACCTTGCATTCACCTTCGTCGACTTCGTGGCCGGCGATCCGCGCTTCGCGGCTCACCTGGCGCGGCTGCCCGGCGCCCCTGCCGACGACGATCTCGTCGCTGTCGACGCGTTGCTGCTGCGCGATCGCCGCGGCCTGCCGGAACGCGTGCCCTGCGTGCGCATGATCGACGACAAGGACCGTCTGCACACGGTCATCGTCGACGAGCGCCTGATGCGCAAGGCCCGGCGCTCGCGCGAGATGTGGCACAGCCTGCAGGAGCTCGGCGGCGTGCACAACTCGCATGCCGAGCGCCTGCTCGCGCGCGAGCGCGCCGCCTGGGAGACCGAACAGGCTGCGGCGGCGCAGGCCGCCGCCGTTCCGGCGACGGCGGCGACGGCCATGGCGGCCGCGCCCGCAGCGCTTGCCGCGACGTCGGCGCTCGCGTCGGCAGCCGAGGCCGGCGAGGCGCAGGCGCCTGAAGCGGCGCGCTCGCGGGACGACGCCTACATCGAGACCGTGCGTTGCTCGACGTGCAACGAATGCACCCAGATCAATCCGAAGATGTTCGCGTACGACGGCAACCGGCAGGCCTATATCGCCGACCTGAAGGCGGGCACCTACGCCCAGCTCGTCGAGGCGGCCGAAAGCTGCCAGGTGTCGGTGATCCATCCAGGCAAGCCGTGGGACCCGGCCGAGCCGGGGTCGGAGGAGCTCCTGGCGAGGGCCGAACCCTTCCGCTGAGAGCGCAATGCGGGGGCGCCTAGGTGTTGACGGTCAATAGGTTGTTCCCGCTGAGTCTTGAAGCGGGAGGCCTGTAGCCGAGTGCCGAATGGGCACGACGCGAGTTGTAGTAGTCGAGGAAGGCCGGCAGCCAAGAGGTGCGTTCCTGGCTGTTGGCCCAGAGCCGCCCGTAGGCCCACTCGCGCAGGCAGGTCTGGATGAAGCGCTCGGCTTTGCCGTTGGTCTGCGGGGTGTAGGGGCGCGTGTAGGTGTGCTTGATGCCCAGGGCCTGGCAAGTCTTGTTGAAGAGCTTGGAACGGTAAGCTGAGCCGTTGTCGGTCAACAGGCGCTTGATCCTGACGCCCTGGGCGGCGTAGTGCGCGACCGAGGCTTCGAGGAAGGCGATGGCTGAGCTCTTGCGCTCGTCCGGATGCATTTGCACGAAGCCGGCCCGGGAGTGGTCGTCGATGGCGACGTGGGCGAACTCCCAGCCAGCACCCTCGACCTTGTCACGCCGATCGCCGGTGACGCGGTGGCTCGGGAGCACGATGCGGCCGAGCTTCTTGGTGTCGATGTGCAGCATCTCGCCGGGCGCGGTGTGCTCGTAGCGCACGACCGGGCGCACCGGATCGAGCACCCTCAGGCTCGACAGGCCGAGCCGAGCCAGCCAGCGGCTGACGGTCGAGACACTGCGGCAGACGAGCTCTGCGATGCGCCGCATCGGCATGCGAAGCCGGCGCAGTTGCTCGATCGAGCGCTCGAGCGCCTTGTCCACGGTGCTGCGCGTGCGACGCGGGCGCGAGCTGCGATCGGCCAATCCCTCAAGGCCGTGCTCCTCGAAGCGTGCGAGCCACTTCCTGGCCGTGCGCAGGCTGACGCCGGCGGCCTCGGCCGCCGCCGCCAGCCCCATCACACGGATGCGCTCGATCAACAACTTGCGACCTTCAATGGTCAATCTGGCATTCTTGTGAACGTTCACCCGGGAGTCCTTTCTGCGAGTGCTGAAGCGTCGTAACTCCAGTCTCCCAGACTCTTCCGGGTGAACAACCTATTGAGACACCAGACCTAGGCGACCTGCCGTTGCCCGGCCCCGCACCGCGCCAACGCGCATGCGGCGACCTCGCACCGAGCGATACGGCGATTTCCTACGGACGTGCCGCTGCGACGACGCAACCATGACCGCTCCCACTCCAGGAGACAGCCATGGA
>DATCGH010000300.1:0-3667 GCA_036509055.1 Caldimonas sp. | reverse complement strand
GGTTGTTTCGCGTCGCCGACCGAGGGCAGGCCGAGCTTTTCCAACAACGACGAACCCATCGCGCTCCCTCGTGCTCCCGTGAATCGGGGCGAACTTTACGCGAATCGCCGGCCGCAGGACGCGCCGTCGGACCCCCGAGGCGAAGGTCGCCGGCCGATCTCAGAACTTGTACGCAACTCCGAGCGAATACACCGTCGGCCGGTAGTCGACCTTCGTCGTCAGCACCGTGCCGTCGGAGGCCACGACCTTGCTCTTCACCTTGACCGCGGCCAGGCTGGCGAAGGCGTTGATGTCCTTGGTGATCGCATACTCGATGCCGACCTGGACCGCGGGGCCCCAGGAGCTGCCGACGTCGACCTCGGAGGCGATGCTCGACTTGGCGTTCTTGAACTGGGTGTAGTTGATGCCGGCGCCGACGTACGGCCGCCAGGTCGCCCCGGGCTCGAAGAAGTGGTAGTTGAAGAGCAGCGTCGGCGCCCAGTTCTCGACCGAGAGGACGGTGCCGGTGGCATTGAGGAACTCGACGCTGCCGGCCGCCTTCACCTTGATCGTCGGCGGGATGCCCATCACCAGCTCGGCGCCGAAATTCGGCCCGAACAGCCGTTCGTAGACGAGGATCGCCGTGGTCGCGTCGCCGACCTTGACGTCGGCACCCGGCGGCACGCCGATGCCTTCGATGCCGCTGGTCTTGGCGTGGGTGTCGTAGCGGGTCGCGCCGATCTTGAAGACGTTCTCTTGCGCCTGGGCGGCGAAGGCGCCGCCGGCCAGGGCCGCCGCGACGACGAGCGAGGAAGGTGTTTTCATGGAAGGTCGCCTCGTTGCGTGGGGTTCAGATCCAGCCGAATGCGTGCAGCTGGGCCGCGAACGCATCGCTGATGACCTTGTGGCCGCCGGTCGTCGGATGGACGCTGTCCGCGAACTGCCAGGTGTTGACGTCGGCGCCGGTGACGAGGGTGTTGTAGGCCGCGCCCGGCGTCGCATTGCAGAACAGCGACGAGCCGTCGGTGACGGCATTGCCGGTGACGGCCATGATCTTGGCGGCGTCGCAGGCGGGCACCGTGTTGTTGACGATGCCGGATTTGCCGGGGTTGGCGTAGGCGTCCTTGTACAGCGTCCAGGTGTCGATGATCTGCACCGGCTGGCCGGTGAGTCCCTCGCGCAGCCACAGGTTGAAGTTGTCCGACAGGGCGCTCAGCACCGAGCGCGCCGGCGCCACCTCGGGCGAGTTGCCGAACGGCGTGTCGGCGATGTCCGAGAGGGTCATCACTGCGACGTAGCTGCCGCCCTTTGCCAGGATCTGGGTCTTGACCAGGGTCGCCAGTTCCAGCGCGGCCGTCTTCATCGCCTCCTGGGCGGTCTGCTGGGCGCTGAAGAGCTCCAGGTTGGCCCGGTCGGCGCTGATGATGCCGGCCGCGAGATCGGCCTGGATCTGCGTCGCTGCGGTCGTGAAGGCGCCGAACTGGGTGAAGACGTCGTTGTTGCCGGCATAGACCAGGACCAGGTCGCTGCTCTTGAACGAGCCGAAGCGCGTCAGGTGGTTGGCGATCTGCGTCACCACCGGCACCGTCAGCGCACCGGCGGAGTGGCCGATGCCGTTCGGATCGGTCACGCGCGCGCCGCCCTGGCCGTAGGCGGTGCAGGAGGTAGCGAGCGCGGGCACCGCCGCCGCCGGGCATTGCACCGAGGTGCCGCCGAAGCCGACCTCGGCCGGCGTGACGATCAGGCCGAGCGAGGCGGCGAGGTTCTCGACCCAGACCTTGCCGAGCGGCGTGGCCGTCGGCGCGCCGGTGGTGGTGTCGTTGGTGGTGAACTTGCCGCCGAAGAAGGGGGCGGTGCCGTCGCCGGCGAGCGAGGTCGCCGGCGCGTAGCTGCCGACGTCGCTCAGGCTGTCGCCGAACGAGACGACCGCGGTGAAGCTGCCGGGGGTCGTCGGTGCGCCCGAAGGCGAGCCGCTGCCCGGAACATCGGGATCGCTGCCGCCGCAGGCGGCCAGCAGCAGGGTCGTCGACAGGACCCAGGGACTGAGGGTACGGAAAGCTCTCATGCGGAAACCTCGAATGTGCGCGTCGGGGGCGAGCCTCGGTTCGCCGGGAGCGAAGCGAAGGCGGTCGACGCCTCATGGAAACGAACGACCGTTCGCTTCCGCGGGGGCACTATAGGTCCCGCCCCCGGGTCGGCACTCGGTGAAACCCGGGATGGGTGCGGGGTGTCGAATGTGTTCAGGGCAGAGCGCCGGCGGGCCGCTCGTCGGCAGGGCGGTCAGCGGCGCATGCGCGTCGCCATCTGGCCGAGGGCGATCGCCAGCGCCGTGCCGCCCAGCACCTTCACCACTTCGGGATGCTCGGCGTAGTAGGCACCGATGCGATCCATCACGCTCGGGTCGTTCTTCTCGGCCGCGGTGGCGACTTCGCGCACCTGGTCAGGCGTGACGTCGACCACGTCGGACGGTGAGACGGACGGGGCTGCGCCCGCCTTGGCACCCTGGAAGATGCGGCCGAGCGCACCGCCGGCGAGGCTGGAGAGCACGGCCGGAGCGACCGAGCGGATCAGCTGGCCGAGCAGGCCGGCGCGCTGCTGCGGATTCGAGCCGCCGAACAGGCTGCCGATCATGTTGCCGAACTCCGGCGTCTGCTCCGAGCGGAAGGCCTGGGCGATGCCGCTGCCGAGCACGTCGGGCGGAACCTGGCGCGCGACCTCGTCGAAATCGGTCTGGGTGTCGGTGGGGCGGTCGGCGTATTGCTTGAGGATGTCGGCGATGTCCATGGTTGCGGCTCCGGGGTGGAGCGTCATCCTAGGAGCCTGTCGAGCCGGTGGCGCCGGGCCGACGCCGCGTCGCATTGCGGGCCGATTCCTACGTCGCTGCAAGTCACTGAAAGTGCGCGAGCATCTTCTCCAGGGCCATGGTGAACGGCACCTGCATCATCGGCAGGGTCAGCATCACGCCGATCAGGCCGACGCCGAGGGTGATCGGAAAGCCGATCGCGAAGATGTTCATCTGCTGCGCCACCCGCGAGATGACGCCGAGCACGAGGTTGGTGAAGAGCAGCATCGCCACCATCGGCAGGGCGATCCACAGGCCCAGGCTGAAGATCTCCGCGCCCCAGCGATGCGGCTCGACGGTGCGCAGGAAGGCGAACGGTTCGGCCGAGACGGGAAAGGCGGTGAAGCTCTGCACCACCGCCGCGATCAGCATCAGGTGGCCGCCGGTGACGATGAACAGCCACGCCACGCTCACGCCGAAGAAGCGGCTGACGGCGGTGTCGCTGCTCGCCGTCATCGGGTTGAAGAAGGCGGCGAAATTGAGGCCCATCTGCAGGCCGATGATCTCGCCCGCGAACTCGACCGCGGTGAAGACGACCCGCACGGCGAAGCCCATGCAGACGCCGATGAGCAACTGCTGCACCACCGCCAGGAAGCCGGCCGCGGACGCCAGCTCGATCGGCGCGATCGGCGGAATCGTCGCCTGGGCGCAGAACGCGATCAGTCCGGCGAGGCCGATGCGCAGGCGCAGCGGCACGCTGCGCTGGGCGATGAGGGGCAACGAGCCGAAGAGCGCGAGGACGCGGATGAACGGCCAGAGGATCGGTGTCACCCAGGCCAGGACTTGCGCTTCGGTGAAGGTCAGCATGTGGCCGCTTGCGTGTGGCGATGGTTGGCCTCGGGCACG
>DATCGH010000299.1:0-4530 GCA_036509055.1 Caldimonas sp. | reverse complement strand
GTGGGCGGCGAAGAGCCATCTCGCGGCGCAGGACATCGTCTTCCAGCCCGGCGTCAACGAGGAGCTCGGCGCGACCGCGGTCTGGGGCACGCAGCAGCTCGACCTCTATCCCGAATCGAAACGCTTCGACGGCGTGTTCGGCATCTGGTACGGCAAGGGCCCGGGCGTCGATCGCTGCTCCGACGTCTTCAAGCATGCCAACCTGGCCGGCACCGCGAAGCACGGCGGCGTGATCGCCCTGGCCGGCGACGACCACATCGCCAAGAGCTCGACCGCGGCGCACCAGAGCGACCACATCTTCAAGGCCTGCGGCCTGCCGGTGTTCTTCCCGTCGAGCGTGCAGGACATCCTCGACATGGGCCTGCATGCGTTCGCGCTGAGCCGCTTCGCCGGGGTCTGGTCGGGGATGAAGACGATCCAGGAGATCGTCGAGTCGGCGGCCAGCGTCTCGGTCGACCCGGACCGGGTCGACATCATCCTGCCCGAGGACTTCGAGATGCCGCCCGGCGGCCTGCACATCCGCTGGCCGGACGCGCCGCTCGAGCAGGAAGCGCGGCTGATGAACTACAAGTGGTACGCCGCGCTCGCGTACGTGCGCGCCAACCGCCTGAACCACAACGTCATCGAGGGCTCCCGCGACCGCTTCGGCATCATCGCCTCGGGCAAGGCTTACAACGACACCCGCCAGGCGCTGTTCGACCTCGGCCTCGACGACGACACCTGTCGGCGCACCGGCCTGCGCCTGCACAAGGTCAACGTCGTCTGGCCGCTGGAGGCGTCGATCACCCGCGAGTTCGCCCTCGGCCTCGAGGAGATCCTGGTGGTCGAGGAGAAGCGCCAGGTCATCGAGTACCAGCTCAAGGAGCAGCTCTACGGCTGGCGGCCCGACGTGCGGCCGCACGTGCTCGGCAAGTTCGACGAGTCGGAGAGCGACGAGGCCGGCGGCGAATGGGGCCAGGCCAACCCGTCGCAGCACTGGCTGCTGCGCGCCCAGGCCGACCTCACGCCGGCGATCATCGCCAAGGCGATCGCCCGCCGGCTCGCGCGGCTCGGCGTCGACCCCGAAATCTCGGCGCGGATGACGCTCCGGGTGGCGCTGATCGAGGCCAAGGAGCAGAGCCTGGCCGTCAACACCGTCACCGGCGCTGCCGCCGGCCCGGAGCGCGCTCCCTGGTTCTGCAGCGGCTGCCCGCACAACACCTCGACCAAGGTGCCCGAAGGTTCGCGCGCCGTCGCCGGCATCGGCTGCCACTACATGGCGGTCTGGATGGACCGCTCGACCGTGAGCTTCAGCCAGATGGGCGGCGAAGGCGTGTCGTGGATCGGCCAGGCGCCGTTCACCACCGACAAGCACATCTTTGCCAACCTCGGCGACGGGACCTACTACCACTCGGGCCTGCTGGCGGTGCGCCAGTCGATCGCCGCCGGGGTCAACGTCACCTACAAGATCCTGTTCAACGACGCGGTCGCGATGACCGGCGGCCAGCCGATCGACGGCACCCTCAAGGTGCCGGAGATGACGCGCGAGCTCGACGCCGAGGGCGCGAAGCGCGTGGTCGTGGTCACCGACGAGCCCGAGAAGTACGAGCCGAAGGAGATCAGGTCGCGGCTCGCAGCCGGCGTCACCGTGCACCACCGCGACGACCTCGACGCCGTCCAGAAGGAATTGCGCGAAGTCCCGGGCTGCACCGTCATCGTCTACGACCAGACCTGCGCCACCGAGAAGCGCCGGCGCAGGAAGCGCGGCACGATGGAAGACCCGGCGCGGCGGGTCGTCATCAACGAGCTGGTGTGCGAAGGCTGCGGCGACTGCTCGGTGCAATCGAACTGCCTCTCGGTCGAGCCGGTCGAGACCGAGTTCGGGCGCAAGCGCCGGATCAACCAGAACACCTGCAACAAGGACTACTCCTGCCTCAAGGGCTTCTGCCCGAGCTTCATCACGGTCGAGGGCGGCAAGCTGAAGAGCGGCAAGAAGAGTGGCGGCTCGTCGCGGCCGAAGCTGTCGAGCGTCGGCACGCCGCCCGACCCGGTGCTTCCGATGGCCGAGCGGCCTTGGGGCATCGTCGTCGCCGGCGTCGGCGGCACCGGCGTCATCACCATCGGCCAGCTGCTCGGCATGGCCGCGCACCTCGAGGGCAAGGGCATCGTCACCCAGGACTCCGCCGGCTTGGCGCAGAAGGGCGGCGCGACCTGGAGCCACATCCAGATCGCCAATCGCCCCGAGGCCATTTTCTCCACCAAGGTCGGCACCGCCGAGGCCGACCTGGTGATCGGCTGCGATCCGATCGTCGCCGCCGCCCGGGCCTCGCTCGCGGTGATGCGCGGCGGCCGCACCTATGTCGCCCTCAACACCCACGCGACGCCGACGGCCGCCTTCGTCAGCGACCCCGACTGGCAGTTCCCGGCGGGGCAGTGCGAAGCGCTGGTGCTCGAGGCGGTCGGTCCCGACCACATCGGCAAGGTCGACGCCGATACGCTCGCGGTGCAGCTCGTCGGCGACTCGATCTACACCAACCCGCTGATGCTCGGCTACGCCTGGCAGCAGGGCAAGGTGCCGCTCACCCATGCGGCGCTGATGCGGGCGATCGAGCTCAACGGGGTGCAGGTCGAGAACAACAAGGTGGCCTTCGAGTGGGGCCGGCGCGCCGCCGCCGAGCCCAAGGAAGTGAAGGCGCTGGTCCGCACCGGCCAGGTGATCGAGCTCGTGAAGCGTTCGACCAACCTCGACGACATGGTCGCCCGGCGGGTCGAGTTCCTCACCGACTACCAGAACGCGGCCTACGCCGAGGAGTACAAGCGCTTCGTCGACATGGTGCGGGCCAAGGAAGCCGATCTGGTGTTCTCGCGCACCGCCACCCGCCCCGACGCGAAACGGCCCAGCACCAAGCTCACCGAGGCGGTGGCCCGCTACCTGTTCAAGCTGATGGCCTACAAGGACGAGTACGAGGTCGCGCGCCTGCACAGCGACAGCCGCTTCCTGCACAAGGTCGCGGCGCAGTTCGAAGGCAAGCTGGGCCGCGACTTCCAGCTCGCCTATCACCTCGCGCCGCCGGCGCTCGCCCGGCGCAATGACAAGGGCGAGCTGCAGAAGCGCAGGTTCGGGCCGTGGATGCTGTCGGCGTTTCGCGTCCTCGCCAAGTTCAAGGGCCTGCGCGGCAGCGCTTTCGACCCGTTCGGCCGCACCGAGGAGCGGCGCACCGAGCGGGCCCTGATCGTCGAGTACCGCGAGGACATCGAGGAGGTGCTGCGCACCCTCGGTCCCGCCAACCTGGGGCTGGCGATCGAGATCGCGCGGGTGCCGGAGATGATCCGCGGCTACGGCCACGTCAAGCAGCGCCACCTCGAGGCCGCACGGCCGAAATGGGACGCGCTCATGGCCGACTGGCGCGCCGGACCGCTGCGCATCGGCGCCCAGCCGGGCACCACGCGCATCGCGCCGATCGAGTCGCTGGACGCGCAGGACACGCAACCGCTGACGCAGGCGCTCGATTCGCGCATCGAGCCGTAGGGGCCGACCACAGGTCATTGCCCCCCGGTACGCTGGCGTCGCCTGGGACGCTCGGTTAAGCTTTCCTCTCCTCGGTCACGAAAGAAAAGAGGGGACGGACATGCCGCTATCGAATCGACTCGCAGCCGAGTTCTTCGGCACATTGTGGCTGGTGCTCGGAGGATGCGGCAGTGCCGTGCTCGCCGCCACCTTTCCCAATGTCGGCATCGGCCTGCACGGCGTGTCGCTGGCCTTCGGCCTGACGGTGCTGACGATGGCCTATGCCATCGGCCACGTGTCCGGATGCCACCTCAACCCGGCGGTCTCGCTGGGGCTGGTGGTCGGGGGTCGATTCCGCGCCGGCGATTTCCTGCCTTACGTGGTGGCGCAGGTCGCGGGCGCGATCGCCGGTGCCGCCGTGCTCTACCTCATCGCCACCGGCAAGGCCGACTTCGACGCAGTGAAGGGCGGCTTCGCCTCGAACGGCTATGCCGACCATTCGCCCGGCGGCTACTCGATGACCGCGGCGCTGGTGGCCGAGTTCGTGATGACCTTCTTCTTCCTGATCATCATCCTCGGCGCCACCGACGAGCGCGCGCCGAGCGGCTTCGCGCCGATCGCGATCGGCCTCGGCCTGACGCTGATCCACCTGATCAGCATTCCGGTGACCAACACCTCGGTGAATCCGGCACGCAGCACCGGCCCGGCGCTGTTCGTCGGCGGCTGGGCGCTGTCCCAGCTCTGGCTGTTCTGGGTGGCGCCGCTGCTCGGCGGCGCGGCCGCCGGCGTGGCGTACCGAATGGTCAGCGGGGAACGCAGCAAGGCCGCGGGCGTAGAAGGCCCGGCCAGCGCCTCGGCCCTGCCGAAGTCCTAGAACGAGCCGACCCGCTCGAGCGGGGTAGCGCCGGCGCCGCCGGCGCCGGCGTCGATTCGCGGACGCCGGGAAACGCCGGGCCAGGATCCTTGCCTGGCCGGCCGGCGCGGCTTTGTCGGCCGCGCCTGCAGCCTGTCGGCCCGGCACTGCACTCCGTCGCAGTGCGATG
>DATCGH010000298.1:0-10081 GCA_036509055.1 Caldimonas sp. | reverse complement strand
CTCGCCGACAGCGCGCGGCGTGCCGTGACAGCCGAGACGACGGTCTTCGACCAGCTCGGCGGCCGCGCCGCGGCGGCGACGGCGGCGGCCGGGCGGCCGAGGTTGGCGGCGATGATCCGCTGCACGTCGGCGTCGGCCGCGGCCTGGCCCTCGTCGGAGATCGCCGTCTTCACGTGCGAGGCGGGCCGCGAGACGTCGGCGAGCATGCGGCCGTCGGTATTGCGGACATCGACCTTCGCATCCATCGACAGGCCGATGCGCAGCGGATGCTCGGCCACTTCCTTCGCATCGAGGCTGACCCGCACCGGCACGCGCTGCACCACCTTGATCCAGTTGCCGGTGGCGTTCTGCGCCGGCAGCAGGGCGAAGGCGGCGCCGGTGCCGGCGCCCAGGCCCTCGACCCGGCCGTGGTACTCGACCTTCTTGCCGTAGATGTCGGCGACAAGCGTCACCGGCTGGCCGATGCGGAGGTTGCGCAGCTGGCCTTCCTTGAAGTTGGCGTCGACCCACACGTCCTTGAGGGCGATCACCGAGAGCAGCGGCGTGCCGGCCTGGACGCGCTGGCCGATCTGCACGCTGCGCCGCGCGACATAGCCGTCGACCGGCGCGACCAGCTCGGCGCGGGCGAGGGCGAGATGGGCTTCGCGCACCTTGGCCGCGGCGGCAAGCACCGCGGGGTGCTGCTCGACCGAAATGCCCTCGGTGAGCGACTGATTCGAGGCGAGCTGCTCGCGCGCGGCCTGCGCGCCCGACTCGGCGGCGGAGAGCGCGGTCTTGGCGACCGCGACCTGGGCGGTGACGTGGTTGAACTCTTCCTTGCCGACGGCACCGGAGGCGACCAGCGGCGCGCGCCGGGAAACGTCTTCCTCGGCCCGCGCCAGGTCGGCCTGCGCCCGCGCCAGATCGGCCTCGCGCGCCGCGATCTGCGCCCGCAGCGCCCCGTTGTTGACGAACAGGGTGCGCGACTGACGCACCGCCTGGGCGAGCTGGGCCTGCGCCTGCTCGAGCGCGACCCGCGCGTCGGCCGGGTCGAGGCGGACCAGCATCTGGCCGGCCTTGACGAAATCGGTGTCATCGGCGGCGATGGCGACGACCGTACCCGAGACCTGCGGCGTGAGCTGGACGACGTTGCCCTGGACGTAGGCGTTGTCGGTCGATTCGTAGTGGTTGAGCACCAGCGCCCAGTAGGCACCGTAGGCGATGCCGGCGAGCAGCACCACCCCGGCGACGCCGAGCAGCGCCGCCTTGCGCCGCGGATTGCCGGCCGGCGGCGCGGCGCCGGCGGATGCGGCCGCGCCGTTCGCCGGCGCCAGCTCGGCCAGGGCCACAGCCGGCTCCGGGGAAGACGGGTCTGAAAGACGCTTCGCGTCGTCGGGCTTCATCGAGGATTCTCCGGGGAGGATTCGTTGGCGCGTGTTCAGGACACGACGGTCGGCGCGACATAGCCGCCACCGAGGGCGCGCACCAGCAGCATCTGGGTGTCGAGGGTGCGGGCCCGGATGTCGACGCCGAGGCGGCGCTGGGTGAGCACGTTGGTCTCGGCGCTGAGCACCGTCAGGTAGGTCGCCAGGCCGGCGCGGTAACGCTGGGTCGCGACGTCGTAGGCACGCTCGGCGGAGGCGACCGCGTCGGCCTGCTCGCGCAGCTGGCGTTCGAGCGAGCGGGTCGAGCTGATCTGGTCGGCGACGTCGTGCACGGCATCGACGACGCTGCCGTTGTAGCTCGCGATCGCCGCGTCGAGGTCGGCGGTGCGGCCGCTCAGGTTGGCGCGCAGGCGCCCCGAGTCGAAGATCGGCAGGCGGATCGCCGGCCCGAAGCCGTACTGCGTGCTGCCGGCCTGCAGCAGCCGGTCGAGGCCGAGCGTCGACAGGCCGACGAAGGCGACGAGGTTGATGTTCGGATAGAACTGGGCCTTGGCCGCGGCGACGTCGCCGGTCGCGGCCTCGACCCGCCAGCGCGCGGCGACGATGTCGGCGCGGCGGCCGAGCAGATCGGCCGGCACCTGTTCCGGCAGCGGCACCGCGCGCACCGCCGTGAGCCGGGGCGCCAGTGCATCGGCGGCATCGGGTGGCAAGGCCGCGAGCGCGGCGATCGCATGGCGGGTGAGCGCGATCTGCTCGTCGACGGCTTCGATCTGCTGGCGGGTCTCGGGCAGCGCGCCTTCGCCGAGATAGAGCTCGGCGGTGGTGTCGAGGCCGGCCGAAACGCGCTGCCGGATCAGGCCCAGCACCTGGTCGCGCTGCGTCAGCGAGCGCTGCAGCACCTCGCGCTGCTCGATCAGGCGGGCGAGCTGCACGTAGTTGCGGGCGACGTTGACGGCGAGCACGATCCGCGCTGCCGCGGCATCGGCCTCGGCAGCGCGCTGCGCGCCGATCGCGGCGTCGAGCGCGGCCCGGTTGCGGCCGAACAGGTCGAGCTCCCACGAGCCGTTGAGCTGCAGGGTGGCGCTGTTGCGGGTGGAACCGGCCAGCGGTGGCGGATAGATGCCGTTCTCGGTGTAGCGCTGGCGGGTGGCGTCGAAGCCCAGGCCGAGCTGCGGGCCGTCGGCGGCGCTGGCGATGCCGGCATTGGCCGCCGCCCGTGCGACCCGCGCCTCGACGACGCGCAGGCTCGGCGAGCCGGCCACCGCCTGATCGATCAACGAGCTCAACGCCGGGTCGCCGAAGCCCTGCCACCAGTCGGGCGACAACGCAGCCGCGGGCGCGGCGGAAACGCCCGCCCGGGCCGGATCGACCAGGGTGGCGCTGGGCGCGATGCCCGAGCTGCTGGCGCAGCCGGCCAGGGTGAGCAGGACCGTCGAGCCGAGGGCGATGACGAGGGTGGTCAGCATCCGCGCCGCGGCCTTGGCGCGGCTCACGGTGTCGGCAGGGCAGCGGCTCACTTCTCCGACCTCCCGGCGATCGCCTCGCCGTTCTCGATCATCCGCCGCAGGAAGCCCTTCAATTGCGTCCACTCGGTCTTGGAGAAGCCCGCGAGATGCTCGTTCAGCACCTGCGACAGCTCGATCGGCACCTTGTCGGCCGCGGCCTCGCCCTCGGGCGTGAGCTCGAGGTTGACGACCCGGCGGTCGTCGGTGGAGCGGATGCGCCGGCACAGGCCCTTGCATTCGAGCCGGTCGAGCAGCCGGGTCATGGCGCCGGGGTCGGTCTGCAGTTCGCGCGCCAGCTCGGCCACGGTCGAGGCGCGGCCGCTGCGCAGCAGGAAGAGCGGGCCCCACTGCGCGTGGGTCATCCCCTGCGGCTCCAGGCGACGGTCGGCGGCCAGGGTGACGCTCATGAGCACGCGCTTCAGCATGTAGCCGACGCTCTCGTCGGTGGAGTAGCCGGAGGCGCGGTAGAAGCAGGCCGGAGGAGGCGGACGGGACATGAGAGAAATATACGTGCCTAGGCAATTAATGTCAAGGCTGTTTCTGCCCATGCTTTCACTGCATGGGCTTTCTTTTACGGACTTCCTTGGCGCTCGGCTCGCCTAAACTTTGTCGATGCCCGGCCCGTCTCCGTCGTCCCCGCCGCCCGCCGCGGCGCGAGACGTGCGCTCGCTCTCGGGCCTGTTGCCCTTCCTGCGCCCCTACCGCGGCCGGATCGTGCTGGCGGTGCTGTTCCTCGTGCTCGCCGCGGCGAGTACCCTGGTCTTCCCGGTGGCCCTGCGCGGCCTGATCGACGAAGGCTTCATCCGCAGCGACCCCGGCACGCGGCTGATGGCGCTGCGCGAGCACTTCGTCGCCCTGTTCGGCGTCGGTGTCGCCCTGGGCGTGTTCTCGGCCGCCCGCTTCTACATGGTGACCTGGCTCGGCGAGCGGGTCACGGCCGACCTGCGCAGCGCCGTCTATGCGCACGTCGTCCGGCAAAGCCCCGAGTTCTTCGAGACCACCCAGACCGGCGAGGTGCTGTCGCGCCTCACCACCGACACGACCCTGGTGCAGACGGTCGTCGGCTCGAGCCTCTCAATGGGCCTGCGCAACTCGGTGATGGGCGTCGGCGCGATGGCCATGCTGATCGTCACCAACCCGGTCGTGATGACGCAGGTGCTGGCGATCCTGGTGCTGATCGTCCTGCCCACCGTCTTCGTCGGCCGACGCGTGCGCCGCCTCTCGCGCGCCAGCCAGGACCGCGTCGCCGACTCGAGCGCGATCGCCGCCGAGGTGCTGAACGCAGTGCCGGTGGTGCAGAGCTACCTTCAAGAGGACCGGGAGGCGCGCCGCTTCGGCGCGTCGACCGAGCGCGCCTTCAGCACCGCGGTGCGGCGGACGACGCTGCGCTCGTTCATGGTCGCCTTCATCATCGGCGCCACCTTCGGCGCCCTCCTCTGGGGCCTCTACCAGGGGACGCAGGCGGTGATGCGCGGCGACATCAGCGCCGGCCACCTCGGGCAGACGGTGGTCTACGTGATCATCCTCGTGGGCAGCGTCGCGGTGCTGTCCGAGGTGTACGGCGACCTGCTGCGCGCCGCCGGCGCGACCGAGCGGCTGATGGAGCTCCTGAACCTGCGCTCGCCCGTCGTCTCGCCGCCCTCGCCCGAGGCGATTCCGGCATCGGCCGGCGGGGCCTCGGTCGAGCTCGACGGCGTCACCTTCCGCTATCCGTCACGGCCGCAGCATCCGACCCTCGCCGGCTTCAGCCTGAAGGTGGGGCCGGGCGAGACCGTCGCCCTCGTCGGCCCGAGCGGCGCCGGCAAGAGCACGGTGTTCCAGCTGATCCTGCGCTTCTACGACGTCGAGTCGGGCGCGGTGCGGATCGACGGCGCAAGGGTCGACAAGGTGGCGCTCGAGGCGCTGCGCGCGCGGATCGGCATCGTCCCGCAGGACAGCGTGATCTTCTCGACCGACGCGATGGAGAACATCCGCTACGGCCGGTCGTCGGCGAGCGATGCCGAGGTGATCGCCGCGGCGACCGCGGCCTACGCGCACGACTTCATCTCCGCCCTGCCCGAGGGCTACAAGACCTTCCTCGGCGAGCGCGGCGTCCGCCTCTCGGGCGGGCAGCGGCAGCGGATCTCGATCGCCCGGGCGATGCTCAAGAATCCGCCGCTGCTCCTCCTCGACGAAGCCACCAGCGCCCTCGACGCCGAAGGCGAGCGCATGGTCCAGGCCGCGCTCGAGTCGGCGATGCGCCACCGCACCACGCTCGTCATCGCCCACCGCCTTTCGACGGTGCAAAAGGCCGACCGGATCGTCGTCATGGAGGCGGGCGAGATCGTCGAGACCGGGACGCACGCCGAGCTGCTGGCGGCCGGCGGGCTCTATGCGCGGCTGGCGGCGCTGCAGTTCGCTCGCTGAAGAGAGAGAAGTCGATAATCACGCGATGACTGCCGATCGCCCCATCCGCTCCCAATACGAAGACTTCATGCGCCACGTCCGCGACCACGGCGTGACCAAGGGCGACCGCACCGGCACCGGCACGAAGAGCGTGTTCGGACACCAGATGCGCTTCGATCTGTCGGAGGGCTTTCCGCTGGTGACGACCAAGAAAGTGCACCTGCGCTCCATCATCCTCGAGCTGCTCTGGTTCCTGCGCGGCGACGGCAATGCGCGCTGGCTGCAGGAGCGCGACGTCACCATCTGGAACGAGTGGGCAGCCCCGAACGGCGACCTCGGACCGGTGTACGGGGTGCAGTGGCGCTCCTGGCCGACGCCCGACGGCGGTCACATCGACCAGATCGCCCGGGTCGTGGAGCAGCTGAAGCACGAGCCGAACTCGCGCCGCATCATCGTCAGCGCCTGGAACGTGGCGGCGCTGCCGGAGATGGCCCTCCTGCCCTGCCATGCCTTCTTCCAGTTCTACGTCGCCCCGGCCGCGGCAGCCGGCGAGCGGCCCAAGCTCAGCTGCCAGCTCTACCAGCGCAGCGCCGACATCTTCCTCGGCGTGCCGTTCAACATCGCCAGCTACGCCCTGCTCACCCACATGCTGGCGCAGCAATGCGACCTCGACGTCGGCGATTTCATCTGGACCGGCGGCGACTGTCATGTCTACAGCAACCACGCCGAGCAGGTCGAACTGCAGCTCTCGCGCCCGCCGCGCCCCTACCCGACGCTGGAGATCGGCCGCCGCCCGGCGACGATCTTCGACTACGCGCTCGAGGACTTCTCGGTCGTCGGCTACGACCCGCATCCGGCGATCAAGGCCCCGGTCGCGGTTTAGGGTAGTCCCGGCAAACGCCCACGCCCGGCCGCGCCAGCGTGGCGCAGTTCACTTCCGGCGGCCAAGAAGCCTTCCCACGCGCCGCCGGGCAGCGCTAAAGTGACGGGATGGCGACGAATTTCCTGGCCCCCACGGCCGCCGAGCTCGAGCGCGAGTGGGGGCAGACCCTGTCCGACGAATGGAGCACCGACGTCGGGGCCGGCGATTTCGCACCGATCATCCGCCGCTACGGCGTGGGCGAAGCCGCCCAGCGCGAGGTTGTTCTGGCCCGCTTCGGCCTGCAGCAGGCCTCGGCCAAGGGCGTGCGCCCGCCGGGCTCGACCGTGAATGCCCGCACCGAGACCGCGGCCACCCGCTCCGCCTTCAAGGGCGCCTGGGCCGGCCGGCAGTGGTGCATCGTCCCGGCGCAGTGCTTCTACGTGCCGTACTACGCCGACGACACGAAGAAATCGGAGCGCTGGCGCATCCGCCGCGCCGACCGGTCGCCGCTCAGCATTGCCGGCCTCTGGGACCGGTGGGTGGGCGAGGACGGCGAGACGATGCTCAGCTTCTCGATCCTCACCCTCAACTGCGACCTGCATCCCCTGCTCTCGCGCTTCCACCGAGCGACCAACGACAAGGGCGAGCCGCAGGAGAAGCGCACCCCGGTGCTGCTCGCCGAGGAAGATTTCGACGCCTGGCTGGACACCACGCCGAGCCGCGCGCCGATGTACTTCGGCACCTTCGGCAAGGACGACCTCGAGGCCGAGCCGGCGCCGAGCAGCACCCGCGCGTCGACGACGACGATGCCGCTCGACACGGCGGTCTCCGACTTCTAAGCCGCAGACTTCACCGCCGAGCGCGGCTTCCACCGGCCTTCGGGCTGGGCCAGGCGCTCGGCGACGCGCGCGAGCACCGCGCGATGGGTGCCCATGCCGAGATGGCTGACCCCCGGCACCTCGATGTTCTCCGAGATCGGCCCCTCCTTCTGCAGGCAGCCTTGCCACGGCACGATGCCGTCGGCCTTGCTGAAGACCGAGGTCGAGGGCACCGGCAGCGGACGCCGCAGACCTTGCAGCTCCCGGGGCGACTGCGGCGGCTCCGAGCCGCTCAGCAACCGATACAGCCAGCCGGCGTGGGTGGCCTCGGCCTCGGCACCGAACGGGCTGCCGAGCGTGACCACATGGCGCACCGCATGCGGCACGGCGCGGGCGATCTCGCGCGCATAGATTCCGCCCAGACTCCAGCCGACGAGGCTCACCTTGCGGCCGTCGCGCGTGCTCTCCGCGTCGGCCGCGGCGGCGAGCTTGTCTAGCCAGTCGCGCAGGTTGCCGCGCGGCCCGCGGTTCAGGCCGAAGCCCCAGTCGACGCTGCCGAAGCCGGCCGCGGCGAGGGTCGAGCGCAGCCGCAGGGTGCTCCAGGCGCCCGCGCCCAGCCCGGGATAGACGATGACGCGGTGGCCGTCGCCGATGGCCGGGGCCGCGCGCGGCGCGCGCGAGGCGACGAGGTCGACGAAGGCGCGTGCCGGCTCGGAGGCGAGCAGCGCGAGCGCGGGCGATGGGGAATGGAACGAAAAGGAAGAAAGCATGGGCGCGGGAAGAGGGTAGGTGTGGCCGCTCAGCGTAAGGCCGTGATTTCCCCTCTCCTGTAGGACAGCGGCCGGCGGCCGTGCCTGCCAATGCCGCTTCGCGCGCCGTCCGCAGCCGGCCTCAGGCGCCGGTCGGCGAGGCCTCGATGCAGACGCGGCCGTCGACGACCTGCGTCTTGTAGACCTTGATCGGCTCGCTCGCCGGAACGGCAGTCGCCTTGCCGTCCTTGATGCAGAACCTGCCCGAATGCCAGGGGCACTCGACCTCGTCGCCTTCGATGTAGCCCTCGGAAAGCGAAGCTCCGCCGTGGCTGCAGGTGTCGTCGGTGACGTAGAAGCCGTCGTCGAGCTGGAACACGGCAAGCGGCGGGAGGCCTTCGACCTCGACCCGCACCGGCATGCCGATCTCGACATCGGTGGCACGGCAGAGCGGCCGCCAGGCCGAAGGGGAGTCGTCGCTCATGGGCTCGAAAGAATCGGTCGAAGTGGCGAGGCGGTTGCGGCGCTCGGGTCCGCGACCCGGAGGCAGATTGTCGCCCGTGGAGTCAGAAAGCGCCTTCCAGCCGCGCCCGCATCGCCAGCCCACCGTCGTGGCCGCGAGCCCAGAGATCGATGGCAGAGGCGCCATCGAAGCGGCAGCAGAGCTCGAACGGGTCGATGTCGAACAGGGGCTGCACGGCCTTGAAGGAAAAGCGCCGGACGACGAGACCCGGGCGCTGCCGCCGCGCCTCGTCGACCAGCAAGGTGGCGATCAGCGGCCCGTGGACGATCAGCCCGGGATAGCCCTCCACCTCGGTGACGTAGCTGCGGTCGTAGTGGATGCGGTGGCCGTTGAAGGTGAGCGCCGAGTAGCGGAACAGCAGCACCGGATCGGGCACGACCCGACGCGCCGTCGACTCGTCGCTCGGCGCCGGCTCCGGCGACGGCGACGCCGCGCCGGGCCGGGGCAGGTCGCGATAGACGATGTCGTGCTCCTCGGTGAGGAGCAGCACGCCGTCGCGCGCGATCTCGTGGCGCACGGTCACGAACACCAGGGCGCCGGTCTTGCCTTCGCGCCGGCGCACGTCGGCGATGGTCGAGGTGCGCGTCAGCGCGTCGCCGATCCGGATCGGCGCATGGAACTCGAGGCGACCGCCCGCCCACATCCGCCGCGGCAGGCTCACCGGCGGCAGGAAGCCGCCGCGCCGCGGATGGCCGTCGGCGCCGATCTCGCGCGCCGGCGCCTTGGGCGTGAAGTAGATCCAGTGCCAGAGCGGCGGCAGGGGATCGCCGCGTTCGAGGCCGGAGGCGTCGCGGTCGAGCGTCGCCGACAGGGCGAGGGCCGGAGCGCGCGTCGCCTCGTCGGCGACCTGCTCGGCGCGCCCGATCCAGGACTCCAGCGCGAGCGATTCGTCGCTGCTCATGCGCGGATGATGCGCCCTCGCCGCCCGGCCCGGCCAACGCGGGGTTGGCCCTGGCCCTAGACTTCATGCCGTGGCCCCTGCCTTCGCGCTGTCGCTGCTGTCGCTGCTGTCGTTCCTGGCGTTCGGGGCGACGGACGCTTTCGCCCAGCCGACATCCGCCGGCGGCATCTATAGCTGCGTCGGCGCGGGCGGCAAGCCGATGACCAGCGATCGCGAGATCGTCGGCTGCGTCGGCGAGCAGGTCGAGCGCAATCGCGACGGCTCGTTCAAGCGGGTCGTGCCGCGCTCGCAGACCGAAGACGAGAAGGCGGCGGACGAGGAAAGAAGGCGCCGGGCCGAGCGCGAGGCGACCGAGCGGCGCATCGAGCAGCGCAAGGACGAAGGCCTGCTTCGTCAGTACCCCGACGTGGCCGCCCTCGAGAGAGCACGCCAGGTCGCGGTGGCGCCGACGCTGGCGGCGATAAAGATCTCGGACGAACGGAATCAGGACCTGCTCAAGGAGCGCAAGCGTCTCGAAGACGAGGAGCAGTTCTATCCCAACAAGAAGTACCCGCCTAAGCTGAAAAACGATCTCGATCGCAACGAGGCCGCGCTCGCTGCGGAAAGACAAGCCCAGCAGCTCCGCCAGGACGAGCTCAAGCGCAACAACGACAACTTCGACGCCATCCTGGCGCGCCTGAAGATCCTCTGGGCGCGCCAAGCGGCGAAGACGCAGTGAGTCGCCCGTGAGCGAGAAGCGCACCGTCGGCTGCCCGGTCGTCCACGGGCCACCCTCCGCACACCGTACCCCCACCGGCTGCCCGGTCAGCCAGCGCGCTGCCGACTTCGACCCCTTCGGCGACGGCTACCAGCAGGACCCGCCCGAGTACGTGCGCTGGGCGCGCGAGCAGGAGCCGGTGTTCTGGAGCCCGCAGCTCGGCTACTGGGTGGTGACGCGCTACGCCGACATCAAGGCGATCTTCCGCGACAACATC
>DATCGH010000297.1:0-5578 GCA_036509055.1 Caldimonas sp. | reverse complement strand
TCGCGGTTCTGCTCGACCACGAACACCGATTCGTGCGCGGCGACGAAGCGGTCGACCGCAGCGCTGAACGGGAAGGCGCGGACGCGCAGGGCATCGATGTGCACGCCCTGTTCCTGCAGCGCATCGAACGCCTCGGCCATCGCCGGGCTGGTGGAGCCGTAGTAGATGACGCCGAAGCGGGTCTCGCGCGCGGCCTTCTTCAGCACTGGCTGCGGCACCAGCTCCTTGGCGGTCTCGAACTTCTTCAGTAGCCGGGTGACGTTGTAGACGTAGTCCGGCCCGGCTTCCGAGTAGCGCGCATAGGCGTCGCGGGTGGTGCCGCGGGTGAAGTAGGAGCCCTTGCTCGGATGCGTGCCGGGGAGGGTGCGGTAGGGAATGCCGTCACCGTCGACATCGAGATAGCGGCCGAAGTCGCGCCCGGCCTCGAGCTCGTCGGCGGTCATCACCTTGCCGCGGTCGAAGCGCCGCTCGTCGTCCCACTGCAGCGGCTCGCAGAGGCGGTGGTTCATGCCGATGTCGAGGTCGGTCATGACGAAGATCGGCGTCTGCAGGCGGTCGGCCAGGTCGAGGGCGGCGGCCGAGAAATCGAAGCACTCCCGCGGATCCTCGGGGAACAGCAGGACATGCTTGGTGTCGCCGTGCGAGGCATAGGCGCAGGACAGGATGTCCGCCTGCTGGGTCCGCGTCGGCATGCCGGTGGACGGGCCGCCGCGCTGCACGTTGATGATCGTGACCGGGATCTCGGCGAAGTAGGCCAGGCCGATGAACTCGGTCATCAGCGAGACCCCTGGCCCGGAGGTGGCGGTGAAGGCGCGGGCGCCGTTCCAGCCGGCGCCGACGACGATGCCGATCGAGGCGATCTCGTCTTCCGCCTGGACGATCGCGAACTTGTTCTTGCCGGTCGCCTTGTCGACGCGCAGCTTGGAGCAGTACTTCTGGAACGCTTCGGCGAGCGACGAGCTCGGCGTGATCGGATACCAGGCGCAGACCGTCGCCCCGCCGTAGACGCAGCCGAGCGCCGCGGCGGCGTTGCCCTCGATGAAGATCTTCTTTCCGACCACGTCGCGGCGCTCGATCCTGAGGCCGAGCGCATCGTCGAAGTACTCGCGGCCGTGATGCAGGCCCATCATGAAGGCGTCGAGGTTGGGCTGGAGCAGCTTGGCCTTGCCCTTGTACTGCTCGCCGAGCAGGGTGGCGATCACCTCGGGCTCGACCCCGAGCATCGCCGCGAGCACGCCGACGTAGACGATGTTCTTCAGCAGCTGGCGCTCGCGCGGATCGGTGTAGCGGGTGGCGCAGAGGTCGGTGAGCGGCACGCCGAGCACGTGGATGTCGGAGCGAAAGCCCGACGCCGGCATCGGCTTGGAGCTGTCGTAAAGCAGGTAGCCGCCCGGCTCGATCTCCTCGAGGTCCTTGTCCCAGGTCTGCGGGTTCATCGCCACCATCAGGTCGACCCCGCCGCGCCGCGCCAACCAGCCCTTCTCGTTGACCCGCACCTCGTACCAGGTGGGCAGGCCCTGGATGTTCGAAGGGAAGATGTTGCGCGGGCTGACCGGCACGCCCATGCGCAACAGGCTCCTCGCGAACAGCTCGTTGGCCGAAGCCGATCCCGAGCCGTTGACGTTGGCGAACTTGACGACGAAATCGTTGACGGCCTCGAGACGCGGCGCCGTGCCCGCTTGAACGTTCGACGTCATGTCAGGGTGACCACCTTCTTGATTGCCTTCGCGCCCGTGCGGCAGCCATGCCCGGCACGGGTCTGCTTGATCATGAACTTCTGCATGTCCCAGGCGCCGGTCGGGCAGCGCTCGGCGCACAGGCCGCAGTGCAGGCAGACGTCCTCGTCCTTGACCATCACCCGCCCGGTCTTCAGTTCGCTCGAGACATAGAGCGCCTGATCGAGGTTGCGGGCCGGCGCATGCAGCCGGGTGCGCAGCTCGGCCTCCTCGCCGTTGGCGGTGAAGCTGATGCAGTCGGTCGGGCAGATGTCGACGCAGGCATCGCACTCGATGCACTGCACCGTGTTGAACACCGTCTGCACGTCGCAGTTGAGGCAGCGCTGCGCTTCCTTCCAGGCGGTGGCGACATCGAACCCGAGCTCGACCTCGACCTTGATGTTGCGCAGCGACTGGTTGATGTCGCGCCACGGCACTTTACTGCGCAGGTCGGTGGTGATGTCGTTGTCGTAGGTCCACTCGTGGATGCCCATCTTCTGCGACACCAGCGTCACCCCGGGGGCGGGGCGCACGGAGACATCCTCGCCGTTGAGGAACTTGTCGATCGAGATCGCCGCGGCATGGCCCTGGGCGACGGCCCAGATGATGTTCTTGGGCCCGAGCGCGGCGTCGCCGCCGAAGAAGACCCGCGGCAGGCTCGACTGCAGTGTCACCGGGTCGAGCACCGGCATGCCCCATTCGTCGAAGGCGATGCCGGCGTCGCGCTCGATCCACGGGAAGGCGTTCTCCTGGCCGACCGCGACCAGGACGTCGTCGCATTCGAACACCTGCTCGGGCTCGCCGGTGGAGACGAGCTGGCGCCGGCCTTTCTCGTCGCGCACCGCGCGCACCTTGTCGAAGCTCATGCCGGTGAGCTTGCCGTCGGTGTGCAGGAACGCCTTGGGCACGAGGCAGTCGAGGATCGGGATGCCTTCGTGGATCGCGTCTTCCTTTTCCCAGGGCGAGGCCTTCATCTCCTCGAAGGGCGAGCGGACGATCACCTTGACGTCGCTGCCGCCGAGGCGCTTGGAGCTGCGGCAGCAGTCCATGGCGGTGTTGCCGCCGCCGAGGACAATCACCCGCTTGCCGATCTTGGTGACGTGACCGAAGGACACCGACGACAGCCAATCGATGCCGATGTGGATGTTCGCCGCGGCCTCCTGGCGGCCGGGGATGGAGAGGTCGCGGCCGCGCGGCGCACCGGAGCCGACGAAGACGGCATCCCAGGGCTCGGCGAGCAAGGTCTTCATCGAATCGATGCGGCTGCCGCCGCGGAACTCGACGCCGAGCTTCAGGATGTAGCCCGTCTCTTCGTCGATGATTTCCTCGGGCAGGCGAAAGCGCGGGATCTGCGAGCGGATCATGCCGCCGGCCTTCGGGTCGCTGTCGAAGACGACCACGTGGTAGCCGAGCGGCGCCAGGTCGCGGGCGACGGTCAGGGCCGCAGGCCCGCCGCCGACGCAGACGACGCGCTTGCCGTTCGGCGCCGCGACGATGTGCGGCAGGTGCTCGGTGATGTCGTCCTTGTAGTCGGCGGTGACGCGCTTCAGGCGGCAGATCGCGACCGGTTCGGGCTTCTCGGCCTGTGCTTCCTCGACCCGGCCGCGCCGACAGGCGGGCTCGCAGGGCCGGTCGCAGGTGCGCCCGAGGATGCCGGGAAACACGTTGGATTCCCAGTTCACCATGTAGGCGTCGGTGTAGCGACCGGCGGCTATCAGGCGGATGTACTCGGGGACGGGAGTGTGGGCGGGACAAGCCCACTGGCAGTCGACTACCTTGTGAAAGTAGTCGGGGTGACCGATATCGGTAGCCTGCAAGATCCCTTTCCGCACGCTCGGCCCGGGGTTGCCGGCGCACTGTCTCGACGCATTGGCGACTTTTCCGATCCTACGGGAGTGCGTCCCTCGATGCCAGACGGGTTTGCGAGTGGCGAAAACGCACCGGTCGGTACTGTTCTGGTGCATTAGCACTACAATGTATATTATGTCTACTGAATGACAGAACCCGACACGGAGATCGTTGCCGGCCCGAAAGCGCGGGTGCCCTTGGCGCTCTGCTTCTCTTGAGATCCCATCCTCGTGGACCGGAGAGCTTGTTGATTCCGGTCAATCGCTGAGGCCGGTGTGAATCGGTGCGCCCACGGGTCGGCGCGACCACTGGACGGCCCCGAAGCCCGGCACACTGCGGTCCGCGCCCACCCGAGGAGCAACCCCGTGCTCGAGGACCGATTCGGCCTGCCGCTGTCGACCCCATCGACGGTGGCGCGCGACGCCTATGTCGCCGGCATCGACAGCGTGATCTCGGGCGTCGCCGGGTACCGCAACCATCTCGGCCGGGCCCTCGACGCCGATCCGACATTCGCCCTCGCTCTCGTCGCGCTCGCCCGCGGACAGCTGATGGACGGCGAGGTCGCGGTCGCGCGCCGGGCCGCAGCCCGGGCGCGCGAGCTGGCGACCGGTGTATCGCCGCGCGAGCGGAGTCACGTCGACGCCCTCTGCCTCGGCATCGAAGGCAAGCCGTCGCAGGCCATGGCCGCGATGCTGAGACACGTGCAATCGTGGCCGCGCGATGCCATGGTGATCGCGCCCGCCACCAGCGTGTTCGGCCTCTACGGCTTCAGCGGCCGTTTGGAGCATGAAGAGGAGCTCTACGAGCTGCTCGCTTCGCTCGCGCCGGCGTGGGGCGAGGATTGGTGGTTCGACACCGTGCTCGGCTTCGCGGCCTGCGAGACCGGGCGGCTCGATGAGGCCTGGACCCGGCTCGAGCGGAGCCTGGCGCGCCATCCGCTCAACGCCCACGCGGAGCACTACCGGACCCACGTCCTCTACGAGCGCGGCGATGCCGATGCCGCGCTGTCCCTGCTGGAGGCCTTCCTGTCCGGCCTGGACAAGCAGAGCCTCGCCCATTGCCACCTGTCGTGGCACGTCGCCCTGGCTGCGTTGGCAACCGGGCGGCGCGAACGCGCGTGGGAGGCGTACCGGTCCGGCGTTCATCCCGGCGGCGCCTGGGGTCCGCCGCTCAACGTCGTCACGGATGCCGTTTCCTTTCTCTGGCGTGCGGAGCTCGCCGGCGAGGCGCGGGAGGCGCGCCTATGGAGCGAGATCCGGGACCATGCCTTGAAGTCGTTCCCCGTGGCCGGCACCGCCTATGCGGACGTGCACACACTGCTTGCGTGCGTCGTCGAAGACGACCTGGCGACGCTGGATCGCCTGCTCGGGGAGATCCGCCAACGCATCGCCGACGATTGCTATCCGCCCGGCGAGGTCGTGCTCCACCTCGCCGACGGCTTCGCGGCTTACGCGCGCGGCGACTGGAATGCGAGCATCGCCGCACTCGAGCGAGCCCGGCCCGAGGCGGTGCGGATCGGCGGCAGCCGGGCGCAGCGCGACCTGGTCGAGTTCACCCTGCTGGCCGCCTTGCTCAAGGCCGACCGGCCGGAAGATGCGCAGGCGCTGGCGCACGGCCTGGACGGACGACGACCGATGATCGGCGTCGCCGGCTACGCCTGAGCACAATGGCGCGATGGCGACACCGATCGACCTCCGCTCCGACACCGTCACCCGTCCGTCGCCCGAGATGCGCGCGGCCATGGCCGCGGCGCCCGTGGGCGACGACCAGTACGGCGAGGACCCGACCACCAACCGGCTGCAGGAGCAGCTCGCCGCCCTCCTCGGCAAGGAAGCCGCGCTCTGGCTGCCGAGCGGCACGATGGCCAACCAGGTGGCGCTGCGGGTCCTGACGCGACCGGGCGACGATGTCATCGTCAGCCGCGAAAGCCACGCCGTCTGGCACGAGACCGGCGGCTCGGCAGCGAACGCCGGGGTGCAGCTCACCGAGATCGGCGCGCGCGGCGTGTTCAGCGC
>DATCGH010000296.1:0-6315 GCA_036509055.1 Caldimonas sp. | reverse complement strand
GGCAACGCCTGGACCGAGATCTTCCGCAACGTCCCGCTGCTGGTCCAGATCTTCCTCTGGTATCACGTCATCCCCTCGATCTTCACGTCGCTACGGGCGGTGCCGAGCTTCGTGCTGGTGGTGTTCGCGATCGGCTTCTTCACCTCGGCGCGGATCTCCGAGCAGGTGCGCGCCGGCATCCAGTCGCTGCCGCGGGGCCAGCGCTATGCCGGCCTGGCGATGGGCCTGACCCTGCCGCAGACCTACCGCTACGTGCTGCTGCCGATGGCCTACCGGATCATCATCCCGCCGCTCACCAGCGAGTCGATGAACATCATCAAGAACACCTCGGTGGCGTTCGCGGTGAGCATCGCCGAGCTGACCATGTTCGCGATGCAGGCGCAGGAGGAAACCTCGCGCGGCGTCGAGGTCTACCTGGCCGTCACGCTGGCCTACTTCGTGTCCGCGTTCGCCATCAACCGGATCGCCCACTTCGTCGAGGGGCGCGTCCAGGTCCCCGGAATGATCGGGGGCAAGTGATGAACCTGAATCTCGACTTCGGATTCTTCAACTGGGCCCTGGTCCAGAGCTTCATCCTCAAGGGCCTGATCTTCTCGTTCCAGCTGACGATCGTGGCGATGATCGGCGGCATCGCCCTCGGCACGATCCTGGCGCTGATGCGGCTCTCGGGCAAGCAGTGGCTGGTCATGCCGGCGGCGGCCTACGTGAACACGCTGCGCTCGATCCCGCTGGTGATGGTGATCCTGTGGTTCTTCCTGCTGATCCCCGCCGCGTTCTACCAGGCGCTGCCGGGCGGCATCGGCACCAAGTACCGCTCCGAGATCGCGGCGCTGATCACCTTCACCGTGTTCGAGGCCGCCTACTACTCGGAGATCATGCGCGCCGGCATCCAGTCGGTGTCCAAGGGGCAGGTCTACGCCGGCTACGCGGTCGGCATGACCTACGCCCAGTGCATGAAGCTGATCGTCCTGCCCCAGGCCTTCCGCAACATGCTGCCGGTGCTGCTGACGCAGACCATCATCCTGTTCCAGGACACGTCGCTGGTCTACGCCATCGGCGCCTACGACCTGCTGAAGGGCTTCGAGGTCGCGGGCAAGAACTTCAACCGCCCGGTCGAGACCTACCTGGTCGCGGCCGTCCTCTACTTCATCATCTGCTTCTCGCTCTCGATGCTGGTGCGCCAGCTGCAGAAGAAGATCGCCATCATTCGCTGACAGGAAGCGAGCCCCCATGATCGACATCAAGAACGTCTCCAAGTGGTACGGCAGCTTCCAGGTGCTGACCGATTGCACCACCGCCATCAGGAAGGGCGAGGTCGTGGTCGTCTGCGGGCCGTCCGGGTCGGGCAAGTCGACCCTGATCAAGACCGTGAACGCGCTCGAGCCGATCCAGAAGGGCGACGTCGTGGTCGACGGCATCTCGATCAGCGACCCGAAGACCGACCTGCCCAAGCTGCGCTCGCGGGTCGGCATGGTGTTCCAGCACTTCGAGCTCTTTCCGCACCTCACCGTCACCGAGAACCTGACGCTGGCGCAGATCAAGGTGCTCAACCGCTCCCAGGACGACGCCAAGGTCCGCGGCCTGAAGATGCTCGACCGGGTCGGCCTGATGGCGCACAAGGACAAGTACCCGGGCCAGCTTTCCGGCGGCCAGCAGCAGCGGGTGGCGATCGCCCGCGCGCTGAGCATGGATCCGATCGTCATGCTGTTCGACGAGCCGACCTCGGCGCTCGACCCGGAGATGGTGGGCGAGGTGCTCGACGTGATGGTCCTGCTCGCCAAGGAAGGCATGACGATGATGGTCGTCACCCACGAGATGGGCTTCGCGCGCAAGGTGAGCCACCGGGTCATCTTCATGGACGCCGGCAAGATCGTCGAGGACTGCCCCCGCGACGATTTCTTCGGCAACCCCGACGCCCGCTCGCCGCGGGCCAAGGACTTCCTCTCGAAGATCCTGCAGCACTGAGCGGCCCTCGCGCCGGCGGCGGATGGGACAATCCGCCGATGCCCGACTCGATCCGCATCGCCCGTCCCGACGACTGGCACCTGCACCTGCGCGACGGCGCTGCCCTCGCCGCGGTGCTGCCACACAGCGCCCGCCAGTTCGCGCGGGCGATCGTCATGCCCAACCTGCGGCCGCCGATCGTCCGGGTGGAGCAGGCGCTCGCCTACCGCCGGCGGATCCTCGAGGCCCTGCCCGCGGGCGCGTCGTTCGAGCCGCTGATGACGCTCTACCTGACCGACAGCACCCCGCCCGAGGAGATGCGCCGGGCGCGCGCGGCCGGCATCCCGGCGATCAAGCTCTATCCCGCCGGCGCCACCACCAACAGCGACGCCGGCGTCACCGATCTGGGCAAGGTCGCCCGGGTGCTCGAGGCGGCCGAGCGCGAGGGCGTGATCCTGCTGGTGCACGGCGAGGTGACCGATCCCGAGGTCGACGTGTTCGACCGCGAGGCGGTCTTCATCGAACGCCACCTGGCCGGATTGCGCCGCAGCTTTCCGGGCATGAGGATCGTGCTCGAGCATGTCACCACCAAGCAGGGCGCCGAGTACGTCGCCGAGGCCGGGAGCCACACGGCGGCGACGCTGACCGCGCACCATCTGCTCTACAACCGCAACGCCCTGTTCGCCGGTGGCATGCGGCCGCACTGGTATTGCTTGCCGATCCTCAAGCGCGAGGAGCACCGCCGCGCTCTGGTGGCGGCGGCGACTTCCGGCAGCGGGCGCTTCTTCCTCGGCACCGACAGTGCGCCGCACGCCGCGTCGCTGAAGGAGCACGCCAGCGGCTGCGCCGGCTGCTACACCGCGCTCCACGCCCTCGAGCTCTACGCCCAGGCTTTCGACGCCGCCGGCCGGCTCGACCGGCTGGAAGGCTTCGCCAGCTTCCACGGCGCCGACTTCTACGGCCTGCCGCGCAACGCCGGCACGGTGATGCTGCAGCGCCAGGACTGGACCGTGCCCGAGACGCTGCCGTTCGGCGAGGCGGAGCTCAAGCCGCTGGCGGGCGGCCAGACGCTGCCCTGGCGGCTCGTGACCGACGGCGCGAGGAGCGGCGCATGACCGGCGGCCGCGCCCTGTTCCTGATCGACGCCGACAACGTCGCCGTCGAAGTGATCGAGAAGGCGCTGGCCTTGAAGGAGTCGCTCCACGGCGCGATTCACGTCAAGCGCTGCTATTGCTCGGCCGACTTCGCGGTCAAGAACCTCGCTTTCCTGAAGACGCATTCGATCCGCCCCATGGTCAACGCGACGGCGGGCAAGAACTGCACCGACATCGCCCTGGCCATCGACGCCGTGCAACTGTGCGAGCGCGAGGTGCCGGCGGTCGTCGTCATCATCGGCTCCGATTCCGATTTCGCGCCACTGGTGATGCACCTTCGCGACCGCGGCTGCCGGGTCGAGGGCGTCGGCCAGGAGGGCAAGGTCGGCGCCGAGTCGCACCTCGCCTACGACGATTTCATCTCCCTGCCGATGGGTCGGGGTCGGGCGGCGAAAGCGCCGGCCGCTGCTGCGCCGCGGCGGACAGGCCGCGCCCCCGCGGCGGCCCCGGCCAAGGCCCGGCTGCCAGTCGTGCCGGGCGATGTCGAGCGCTGGCTGGATGCGGTTCCGGGGCTCGCGTCCGGCGAAAGCGTCGAGCTCAAGGTCGCGGCCGAGGCGCTGCGCAAGGAGAAGCTGCTTTCGCGCAACGCGTCGTCGACGACCCTCTTCAAGAAGCATCCGGACTGGTTCGAGCTGGCGCCGGCCCGGCAGCCGAATTCGGTGCGCTACCGCGGGAATTCCGAGCGCCAATGAAAAGCGGCCCCGTGGGGCCGCTTTCGCTAGAAGCGGCCCACGAAGGCCCGCTTTCTCTTCACGACCGCCGTGGCGGTCAGGAAGAAGGTCTTACTTCTGGGCCGCTGCGTCGCCAGCCGGCGCCAGCTTGCCCGCCTTGCGGTCGGCTTCCGTCTGCGCCTTGCGCTGTTCACGGGTCTTGTCCGAGGCGGTCGACGGCTGCGTCGTGCCGGACTTGCCTTCGCCGGCGGGGGCCAGCTTGCCGGACTTGGCGTCGGCGTTGGTCTGGGCCTTGCGCTCGTCGCGGGTCTTGTCCGAGGACTTCGACGGCGTCGGGCTGACGTTGCCCTGGCCGGCCGGGGTCAGCTGGCCAGACTTTTGGGCGGCTGCCGTTTCGGCCTTGCGCTCATCCCGCGTCACCGGGGCGGACGCCTGGGCGAAAGCGGTTTGCGCAAACACCGCGGTCGCGGCGACGATGGCTGCCAGTGCGAACTTGCTCTTCATTGATATCTCCTGATTCATTTCGATGGAGTGGGGAAGGGGCTACATGCAAGCCTCGACGTGCGCGACGCAAGGGTGGAGACTCGTCATGTCAACGCGTCGCCCGGGGATTGGTTGACGCGAGCGAGAGCGGCGCTCATGGCCCCGCAGCCGGGCATTTTACCGGATCCCGTCCGCTTGGCCCCTTGACAGGTCCCCGAGGCCGCAGAGTGTCGCGTGGACGAAACGCTCGCCGATAATCGCCGGGTGAAGCGGGCCAGGCCGCCGCCGGTGCCGCTCTCGAGGCGGTGCTGGAGGAAGGTCCGGACTGCACAGGGCGGCGTAGCAGCTAACGGCTGTCCACCGCGAGGTGAGGATCAGAGCAACAGAGACGAGTCGGGGCACCGGCCGCAAGGCGGGTGCCCCGGGTGAAACGGGCAATCTCTACGCGCAGCAATACCAAATAGGCCGGCGCGGGCCGGCGGGCTTCGGCCCGGCGGCCTCGAAGTGTGGCTCCGCACAAGCCGGCGGGTAGGTAGCACCGAGCCGGACAGCGATGTCCGGCCCAGAGGAATGGCGGCCAGGGTGCTGCACCGCAAGGTGCGGCGCTGCACAGAATCCGGCCTATCGGCCCGCTTCACACTTTTTCTTCGATGAATCCAGACGCAAGGACGATCTGGCAGGCACCGACCTCGGCCCTTGCCGCGCTGCTCGCCTGCCTCGGCATGCTGGGGCCGTTCTCGATCGACACCTACCTGCCGGCCTTCACCGGCATCGCCCAAGCGATCGGCGCGTCGCCGGTCGAGATGCAGCAGACGCTCTCGGCCTACCTGTTCGGCTTCGCCGTCATGAACCTGTTCCACGGCGCTCTTTCGGACAGCATCGGCCGGCGCCCGGTGGTGCTCGGCGGGCTGGTGGTGTTCACGCTCGCCTCGGCCGGCTGCGCCCTGTCGCAGAGCATCGGCGCGCTGGTCTTCTTCCGGGCGCTGCAGGGCATGTCGGCGGGCGCCGGGATCGTCGTCTCCCGCGCCGTCATCCGCGACATGTTCCCCCCGTCCGACGCCCAGCGGGTGATGTCGCAGGTGACGATCTATTTCGGCGTCGCGCCGGCGGTCGCGCCGATGGTCGGCGGCTTCCTCCTGGTGCACGCCGGCTGGCACTCGATCTTCTGGTTCCTCACCGGCGTCGGCGTCGTCCTCTTCGTCGCCATCTGGCGGCTGCTGCCGGAGACGCTGCACGACACCCATCGCCAGCCGTTCAACGCCCGCAACCTGCTGCGCGGCTACTGGGCGTTGGGCAGCAACCCGCGCTTCTTCATGCTGGCGCTGGCCAGCGGCATCCCGTTCAACGGCATGTTCCTCTACGTCCTCTCGGCACCGGTGTTCCTGGGCGAGCACCTGCATCTCGAGCCGGGCGAGTTCTTCTGGTTCTTCGTGCTGTCGATCGCCGGGATCATGAGCGGCGCCTTCCTCTCCGGGAGGATGGCGGGCAAGGTCAAGACCTCGCACCAGATCCGCTACGGCTTCGTGATCATGGCCGCGGTGTCGCTGGCCAACCTCGCGCTCAACCTGGTGTTCGTGCCCCAGGCATGGTGGGCGCTCCTGCCGGTCGCCTTCTACTCGTTCGGCTGGGCGATGATGGTTCCGGTCGTGACGCTGCTGGTGCTCGACCTGGTGCCCGAGCGGCGCGGCATGGCCTCGTCGCTGCAGGCCTTCGTCGGCAGCGCCGCCAACGGCCTGGTCGCCGGCGTGGTGGCGCCACTGGTGATGCATTCGACCGTCGCCCTGGCGGCGACTTCGCTCGCCATGATGAGCGTCGGCGTCGTCGCCTGGCTCTGGGTGAAACCGCATCTCCGGATCCCGCCGCTCGCGCCACAATCGGCATCGTGATCGTCCTTCTTCTCGGCCTGGTCGTTTTCCTCGGGGTGCACTCGGTCTCGATCGCCGCGCCCGGCTGGCGCAGCGCGCAGATCGCTCGCCGCGGCGAGCGCGCCTGGAAGGGCGTCTACTCGATCGCCGCCGGCATCGGCCTGGCGCTCCTGATCGTCGGCTACGGGATGGCGCGGC
>DATCGH010000295.1:0-2823 GCA_036509055.1 Caldimonas sp. | reverse complement strand
CTGGCTGTACGCCTCGATCGCGACGCGCTCGGCGACGAGGTTCGAGCGGATCATGGCCTGCAGGTCCTTCGATTCGTCGTAGTCGGCATGGCTGCGATCGAGCAGGCCCGAAGGCGAGAAGTCGGGCTCGCCGCCGAGCTGCACGATCCGCTCGGCGAGCTGCTCGGAATGCGCCGTCTCTTCCTGCGCGTGGACCATGAACTCCTCGGCGATCGCCGGCGAGGCCAGTCCCTTAGCGGTGTAGTAGTGGCGCTTGTAGCGCAGGATGCAGACGATCTCGGTCGCGAGCGCGTCGTTCAGTAGCTTGATGATGTCTTCGCGCCACGGCCCGTAGCTCGGCGTGACCGCGCCTTTCTCGAGGCTGCGCTTGGCCGCTTCGAGCGCGCCTTCGTCGAGACGCAGGTGCTGGTCGTTGTTGTCATGCAGGTTCTGGACATTGCCCAAGGAGGGATTGCTCATGGTCTTCTTCCGGAAACTCATTTGCTGATGGCCTTGGCGCCGAGCAGCGCGCACAGGAGGACGCCCACGAACAGCACCAGGAAGACGACGAACAGGATCTTGGCGATCCCCGCCGCGCCGGCGGCGACACCGGTGAATCCCAGCGCACCGGCGATGAGCGCGATGACCGCGAAGATGACAGCCCACTTCAGCATTTCTCTGGCTCCGTCTGTGACCCGCGTTCCGTTGCCGCGCGGCCGTGATCGATGAAGACGACTGTAGGTAGCCGCTCGCGCCGGCCCCATCGGAGCCTCGCGTGCGCCGCTGTAGGACAGGGGCGGGCAGCGGCGTCAGGACCGTGAGTCCTGACACGGGTCGTCAGTTGACCGAGACCCCGGCCTGCGCGCTCGACACCTCGACCGGCTCGGTCGGCGCGGCGAGGACGATGCGGCAGGCGGACTCGGGCGGAAGCGTCGACCAGCGCAGGCGCTCGCCGGGCTGGAGCGCCAGCATGCCGGGCGCTGCGGGCGACAAGGCGGTGCCGGCGCGCGCGAACAGCACCCGCAGCGTCTTTCCGTTCCGGTTGAGGACCATCTCCGCCTCGTTCCAGGCGGAGGGCAGGCACGGCCGGAACTCGATCTCGTCGCCCCGCTGGACCAGCCCGAACATCGATTCGATGGCGGCGCGATGCATCCAGGCCGCCGAGCCGGTGTACCAGCTCCAGCCGCCGCGACCGACATACGGCGCCGCGCTGTACACGTCGCCGGCCATCACGTAGGGCTCGATCGCATAGGCCGGGCCCCGCTCGGCATGGCGCGAGCGGTGGGCCGGGCTGAGATAGCCGAAGTAGCGATAGGCGGCGTCGCCGTCGCCGCGCACAGCCTGGGCCATCAGCGCCCAGACGCCGGCGTGCGAGTACTGGCCGCCGTTCTCGCGCACGCCCGGGGGATAGGCCTGGATGTAGCCGGCGCTGGGCTGGGAGGCGGCCAGCGGCGGGTCGAGCAGGCGGAGCAGGCCCGCCTCGCGATCGACCAGGTGGGCCTCGAGCGCGGCCATCGCCTGGCTCTGGCGCGGCTCGGGGGCAGCCTGCGAGAGCACCGCCCACGCCTGCGCGATCAGGTCGATGCGGCACTCGTCGTTCGCGGCCGAGCCGAGCGGTGTGCCGTCGTCGAAGAAGGCGCGCCGATACCACTGGCCATCCCAGCCGGCGTCCTCGAGGGCGCGACGCCAGCCGCGCGCGGCCTCGCGCCAGGTCGCCGCGCGCTCGGCGTGGCCGCGGCTCTCGGCCAGCGGGGCGAAGCGCTCGACGACGTCGATCAGGAACCAGGCGAGCCAGACCGATTCGCCCCGGCCCTCGTGCCCGACCCGGTTCATGCCGTCGTTCCAGTCGCCGGTGCCCATCAGGGGCAGACCGTGCGCGCCGGCCTTGAGGCTGCGGTCGATCGCCCGGGCGCAATGCTCGTAGACGCTTGCGGCTTCGTTGCCCACGCCCGGCACGTAGTAGGCGTCCTCCGCGCCCGGCGGCACCGCCATGCCTTCGAGGAAGGGCACGCTCTCGTCGAGCACGCCGGTGTCGCCCGTGGCCACGGTGTAGCGCAGGGCGGCGTGCGGCAGCCAGAGCAGGTCGTCGGAGAAATGGGTGCGCACGCCGGCACCGGTGGGAGCGTGCCACCAGTGCTGCACGTCGCCTTCGGGAAACTGGCGCGACGCGGCCAGGACGATCTGCCGGCGCAGCATGTCGGGTGCGGCCCAGGCGAGCGCCATCGCGTCCTGGAGCTGGTCGCGATAGCCGTAGGCGCCGCCGGCCTGGTAGAAGCCGGCCTTGGCCCAGAGCCGGCAAGCGACCGTCTGGTAGAGCAGCCAGCGGTTGACCATGGCGTCGAACAGCGGGTCGGGCGTCCGCACCACCGTGGTCTCGAGCAGCGCGTCCCAGTGGTCGCGCACCGCCTGCCTCCGCCGGAGCGGCGCGACCATCGCGGCGCTCGCCACCAGCGCCTGCGCGCCCTCGGGGCTGGCCGCCCAGCCGAGCAGGAAGCTGCGCTCCATCGTGTCGCCGGCGCGCAGGGTGATCCGGGTGGCGATCGCCGCGCAGGGATCGAGGCCGCCGCCGCTCGCCTGGCCGTACTGGTCGGGAATGACGAGGCGGCCACGGGCGTCGAAGGACTCGCGCCGGTCGCAGGTCCAGTCGGTCAAATCCTCGGCGTCGCCGGCAAGGCCGAAGAAGGCGGTGCCGCCGCCGAAGCCGCCGGCGCGGTCGCGCTGGGTACAGAACAGGGTGGTGATGCGCCGCTCCTCGCCCGCCGGCTCGACGGCCGTTCCGCCGTTGCCTTCGTCGGGGGCGGCGCGCTGACTGGCGGCGCTGGTGATGGTCGTGCCGCGGTCGGC
>DATCGH010000294.1:0-3399 GCA_036509055.1 Caldimonas sp. | reverse complement strand
GCCGATGAAGGACGGCGTCATCGCCGACTTCACCGTCACCGAGCAGATGCTCAAGCAGTTCATCAAGATGGTCCATCCGCGCTCCGTGCTCCGGCCGAGCCCGCGGATCATCATCTGCGTGCCCTGCGGCTCGACCCAGGTGGAGCGCCGCGCCATCCGCGAATCGGCGCTCGGCGCCGGCGCCTCGCAGGTCTACCTGATCGAGGAGCCGATGGCCGCGGCGATCGGCGCCGGCCTGCCGGTCTCGGAGGCGAGCGGCTCGATGGTGGTCGACATCGGCGGCGGCACCACCGAGGTCGGCGTGATCTCGCTCGGCGGCATGGTCTACAAGGGGTCGGTGCGGGTCGGCGGCGACAAGTTCGACGAAGCCGTCATCAACTACATCCGCCGCAACTACGGCATGCTGATCGGCGAGCCCACCGCCGAAAGCATCAAGAAGACCATCGGCTCGGCCTTCCCCGGCTCGGAGGTCAAGGAGATCGAGGTCAAGGGCCGAAACCTCTCGGAGGGCGTGCCCCGCTCGTTCACAATCTCGAGCAACGAGATCCTCGAGGCCTTGACCGATCCGCTCAACCAGATCGTCTCGAGCGTGAAGAACGCGCTCGAGCAGACCCCGCCCGAGCTCGGCGCCGACATCGCCGAGCGCGGCATGATGCTCACCGGCGGCGGCGCCCTGCTGCGCGACCTGGACCGGTTGCTCGCCGAGGAAACCGGCCTGCCGGTGCTGGTGGCCGAGGACCCGCTGACCTGCGTCGTGCGCGGTTGCGGCATGGCGCTCGAGCGCATGGAGCGCCTCGGCTCCATCTTCACGTCGGAGTGAGCCTCCACTAGGCTCGACGCGAACGATGGCGCTCGGCACCCTCGATCGCACGCCGCCGCCGTTCTTCCGCCAGGGCCCGTCGGCCCTGACCAAGCTGTGCTTCTGCTCGGCGCTGGCCGTGTTCCTGATGGCCGCCGACGCGCGCTTTCGCCTGACCCAGCCGATCCGTGCCACCGCCGCGACCATGCTCTATCCGCTGCAGCGGGCGCTGCTGGTGCCGGTGGAGGCGGTTGCCGGCGCTCGCGCCTGGGCCGACGGCCTGGCCAGCGCCACCGCCGGCGAGGATGCGGCGCGCCAGGCGCTGGCGCGCCAGTCGGAGCGGGCGATGCGGGTCGACCTGCTGCTGCAGGAGAACGCCAAGCTGCGCGCCCTGCTCGAGCTCCGCCCCGGCCTCAGCGTGCGCTCGCAGGCGGCCGAGCTGCTTTACGAGGCGGCCGATCCCTATTCGCGCAAGGTGATCATCGACCGCGGCGTGACCCACAACGTGGTCCTCGGCTCGCCGGTGATCAACGAGGCCGGCGTCCTCGGTCAGGTGACCCGGGTCTATTTGCAGTCGTCGGAGGTGACGCTGCTCACGGACCGCGACGCCGCGATTCCGGTGCTCAACAAGCGCAGCGGCGCCCGCAGCGCCGCGTTCGGTGGCGCGCTCGCCGCCTCGGGCCTGCTGGAGATGCGCTTCATGGCGGGCAACGCCGACGTCCAGGTCGGCGACGTGCTCACGACCTCGGGTGTCGACGGCATCTATCCGCCGGGCCTCGCGGTCGCCACCGTGCAGACCGTCGATCGCAAGGTCGACTCGGGCTTCGCCCGCATCGCCCTCAAGCCCGCGGCCTCGCCCGATGGCGTTCGCCACGTCCTGATCCTCGAGCCGACCGGGGTGCAGCTGCCGCCGCGGCCGGCCGAGGCGGCGGCGTCCGAGCCGGCGTCCGCCAAGGCGCCGAAGAAGGGGGCGCGGCCCGCGGCCGCCCGGGCGGGGGCACAGCCATGATCATGCCGCGCGCCTCCGACCAGCTGCTGATGCCGGTCAACCCGTTGTTCCTGTGGACGACGCTGACGGTCGCCTTCCTGCTCAACATCGTGCCGCTCGGCCGCGTGCCGGCGATGCCCGATTTCCTGGCCCTGGTGCTGGTGTTCTGGAACGTCCACCAGTCGCGCCGGGTCGGCGTCGGCGTCGCCTTCGCCTTCGGCCTCTTGATGGACGTGCACAGCGGCGCGGTGCTCGGCCAGCATGCGCTCGCCTACACCCTGCTCAGCTTCTTCGCCGTCACCATCCACCGTCGCCTGCTCTGGTTCACGGTGCCGTCGCAGGCGGTGCAGATCCTGCCGCTGTTCGTCGCCGCCCAGGCGGTGTCGCTGATCGTGCGCCTGATCGCCGGCGGGATGTTCCCCGGCTGGGAAATGATCCTGGCGCCGGTGTTCCAGTCCCTCCTCTGGCCGGTGGCGACCTGGCTGCTCCTCGCCCCGCAACGCCGCGCGCCGGATCCCGACGAGAACCGTCCTCTTTAACATGACCGAGCTGCGCAACACCGAGCACGAGCTGTCGCGCTTTCGCCTGCGCCTGCTCGCGGCGGCGCTGTTCGTGCTGTTCGCCTTCAGCCTGCTCGCGGCTCGGCTGGCCTACCTGCAGATCGGCAAGCACGACGAGCTCTCGACCCAGGCCGAGAACAACCGGATCGCGGTCGTGCCGATCACGCCCAACCGCGGCCTGATCCTCGACCGCAACGGCATCGTCCTGGCGAACAACTATTCGGCCTACACCCTGGAGATCGCCCCGGCCAAGGTGCGCGACCTCGACGGCACCATCGAGCGGCTGGCCGAGGTGGTGAACATCGAGGCACGCGACCGGCGCCGCTTCAAGCGCCAGCTCGAGGAAAGCAAGAGCCTGGAGTCGCTGCCGATCCGCACCAAGCTCACCGACGAGGAGGTCGCCCGCTTCACCGCGCAGCGCTTCCGCTTCGAGGGCGTCGAGATCAAGGCGCGGCTCTTCCGCAACTACCCGCTGGGCGAGGTCGGCAGCCACCTGATCGGCTACATCGGCCGGATCAATCCGACCGAGAAGAAGGCGATGGAGGACGAGTGGGCCGATGACCAGCTCGCCAACTACCGCGGCACCGAGTACATCGGCAAGCTCGGCATCGAGCAGAGCTACGAAAGCCAGCTCCACGGCAACACCGGCTTCGAGGAGGTGGAGATGAGCGCCGGCGGCCACGCCGTGCGGCGACTGCGCTCCAGCCCGGCGACGCCGGGCAACGCCCTCGTGCTCTCGATCGACATCCGGCTGCAGGCGATGGTCGAGGAGCTGTTCGGCGACCGGCGCGGCGCGCTGGTGGCGATCGATCCGCGCAACGGCGAGATCCTCGCCTTCGTCAGCAAGCCGAACTTCGACCCCAACCTGTTCGTCGACGGCATCGACGTCGAGAACTGGAAGGCGCTGAACGAGTCGCTCGACAAGCCGCTCCTCAACCGGGCGCTGCGCGGCGCCTATCCGCCGGGCTCGACCTACAAGCCGTTCATGGCGATGGCGGCGCTCACCCTGGGCAAGCGGACGCCGCAGCAGACGATCTCCGACCCGGGCTACT
>DATCGH010000293.1:0-2420 GCA_036509055.1 Caldimonas sp. | reverse complement strand
CGGAGGGCGCCAAGGGCTGCAGCCGCATCGTCGCGGTCAACGCCGAAAAGGGCGTGACCTGGCTGCATTCGTATGTGAGCCCGGACAAGACGCGCACCTACTGCGTCTACGACGCGCCGTCGGCAGAGACGATCCGCGAGGTCGCGCACATGAACGAGCTGCCCGTCGGCAGCATCACCGAGGTCTCGGTCCTCGATCCCTACTTCTATCACTGAGCCCGACCCGCGCCGTCGCGCGGGTTGCGGGGCCGCAAGGGCTTCGTCCGGTGCAGCCCGGCGCCGCAGGCACTCACAGCCGCGCCAGATCCGGCCCGCCCGTCGCCCCGAACCAGGCCTTCGCATACGCCCGTTGCGCCGCCGCCTCGCCGTTCTTGTCGCCCTTGCGCTTGTAGACCTCGGCCAGCCCGGCGAGGGCCCAGCCGTTGTTGCGCACGCTGGCGAGCGAATCGCGGAAGGCGCGCTCGGCGTCGTCGAGGCGGCCCTGGCGCAGGCGCACGCCGCCGAGCGACTGACGCACCGGGTAGTACCAGTACGGCGGCTCGGTGTAGCTCAGCTTGTCCTGGAGGGCCACCGCCTCCTCGTAGGCGAGCGCGGCGCGCTCGAGGTCGCCCGCCGCGTCGGCGATCCGGCCGATGGCGACGTAGCGCGCGGTATCGACGATCGCCCGGGCCGGCACGCCCCACGGCTCGTAGGGCTTGAAGTCGGCCTTGTCCTCGAGCGCGCCGATCGCGTCGACCTCGGCCTGTGCGGCCGCGATATCCTTCTTGCGCGCGAACGCCGTGGCCCGGGCGTAGTGGTACATCGTCCGCACCAGCACCAGCTTGTCGTCGGGGGCGGGCAGGGCCAGCACCGTGTCGGGGTCGGCGAAGGTGATCTGGGTGGTGTAGGGCGCGGCCTTCACCGGCTCCATGATCTGGAACTGCCTGGCCAGCTCCACCGGCACCGACGCATCGAGCTTCTTCGCCGCGTCGACCGCGGTCGCGCCGTCGCCGCCCATCTGCGCCGAGACCATCACGAAGTGGATGTTGTGCGGGTAGTAGGCGCTCTTGTAGAGCGGGTCGGAGGGCGAGCCCTGGAAGTACTGCTCGTCGACCGCGACCGCGCGCTTGTTGATGTCGAGCGAGCGCCGGTACTGGCCCACCCGGTAGTAGATGTGGGCCGGCATGTGCACGATGTGCCCGGCGCCGGGCATCAGCGCCGCCAGGCGGTCGGCATACGGCAGCGCCCGCTCGGGCGCGGTCGAGGCTTCGACCGCGTGGATGTAGAGGTGGATCGCGCCGGGGTGCGTGGGGTTGCGCTTGAGCACCGTTTCCAGGCCGGAGACGATCTCGGCGCCGCGGCCCTTGGGCACGGCGCCGCCGGGCTCCCAGTAGTCCCAGGGCTGGGTGTCCATCGCGCTCTCGACGTAGAGCGTGCGGATGGTGTCGTCGGCGGGGAAGCGGGCGGCGACCTTCTGCATCGCGTCGGCATACGCTGCATCCAGCGCCGGGCGCTCGGCCTTGGGGTCGGCCGAATAGCGCTTCTGCAGCGCCTCGATCAGCGCCCGCTCCATGGCGCCGGCGCGAGCCTTGAGGGCCACCGCCTTCTCGAGCGCGGCGAGCGCCGGCGCGTTCGCCTCCGGCATCATCGGCACATTGATGTTGGGCCCGAGGATCAGCGCCTCGCCCCAGAAGCAGGCCGCGCAGTCCGGATCGAGCTTCTGCGCCGTCTGGAAGGCGCGCTGCGCCTCGGCATGGTTGAAGGCGAACGACAGCCGCAGTCCCTGGTTGAAATAGGACTGCGCCTGAGCGTTCCCGGTCGTGATCGGAAAGGACAGCGTGCCCAGCCCCTGATAGATCGGCACGTCGCCGCCGGCGGCCTTCATCGGCTGTGGCTGGAACGGCGTGGTCTCGGTCTTGGCGACGGCGGCGACGAGCCAGGCGGCGGGGATCTTCATCGCCGTGCCGGCGATCGGGCCGCACACAGAACCCGGGCCGGTGTCGAGCAGCGGATCGAACGTGGGTCCGCCGGCCGTCGCCGCGACCGCCGCGTTGCCGCCGCTCGAGCGGTCGGCGATCGACAGGCTCGCGACCAGCAGGCCGGCGGCGGCGAGCGCGAGCGCGAGGCGGCGCAGCGCGTTGTGACGGGTGTTGGACGACATGGCGGACCCTCCTTCTCGAGGAACGACGGCCATTTCACGCAAATCGCCAGGACCCGGGCCGTCGCCGGGCTCCTGTCAGCGCCATGCGCGTGAGTCGTGGGGCGGAGACGATCCTGACACCGGCGATGCGGGGGCGCAAGGGGCCGATGGGTCGCAGGCCTCGCGACCGAACGCGTTCCTCGCTCGAGCATCGCGCCAGCGCAGGTGTCGAAAGGTGCATATGAAGTGCACCTTTGCTTGTTCTGCATCAAGGTGCGCGGCGCAACGGCGCCCTAGAGTCT
>DATCGH010000292.1:0-2196 GCA_036509055.1 Caldimonas sp. | reverse complement strand
GCGATGGGCAAGGCGATCGAGGCCGAGGTCAAGAAGTACATCGAGGAGGCCTATCCGCTGGTGCGCGAGCGGGCGGTCCGCCTGGCGCCTTCGACCCTCGGCGCGGCGCTCGAGGAGAAGTTCAGCGAAGACGAGCTGAAGGAGCTGCTCCGCTGGCTCGAGTCGCCGGTGAACAAGAAATTCCAGACGCTGGGCCCGGTCCGCAACGCCTTCGTGCAGAAGGTGCTCGCCGAATCGGTCGCCGCGGTCGATCCCAAGGTCGGTGCGCTCGACGCCCGGATCCGCGTGATTCTCGGCGTGCCGCCGGCGAATCAGGCTCCTGCGTCGTCCGGCGCGCCGCCGCCCCGGCCTGCGGCGCCCGCCGCCCGGGCAAGCGGCAAGTAGGCGAGGTCGAACCCGATCCGCATGGCTTCGACCGCGCCCGGCCGCGAGCAGGAGATCGCCGTTCTGCGCGAGCAGATCGACGCCCTCGACGCCGAGCTGCTCGAGCTGATGAACGCCCGAGCCGGCGTCGCCCGGGCGATCGGCGAGCTGAAGAAGGCCGACGGCTCGCCGGCTTTCCGGCCCGACCGCGAGGCCGCCGTGATCGATGGCCTGAAGGCGAAGAACCCCGGTCCCCTGCCCACCGACAGCGTCGCGCCGATCTGGCGCGAGATCATGTCGGCCTGCCGAGCGCTCGAGACCCCGACCCGGGTCGCCTACCTCGGCCCGGCCGGCACCTTCAGCGAGCTGGCGGCGCTCGGCTACTTCGGCTCCTCGATCGTCAAGGTGCTATGCGCCAACGCCGACGAGGTGTTCCATGCCACCAGCGCCGGCGCCGCCGACTTCGGCGTGGTGCCGGTCGAGAACTCGAGCGAAGGCGTGGTGACCCGCTCGCTCGACCTGTTCCTGACCACGCCGCTCATCATCGTCGGCGAGACCAGCCTGTACGTGCGCCACAACCTGCTGCGCCGGATCGATTCGACCGAAGGCATCGTCGCCGTCTGCGCCCATCCGCAGGCGCTCGCCCAGTGCCATGCCTGGCTCAGCCACCACCTGCCCCATGCCGAGCGCCGGCCGGTGGCGAGCAATGCCGAAGGGGCGCGCCTGGCGAGCCTCGATCCGAGCCTGGCGGGCATCGCCAGCGACCGGGCGGCGAGCGAGTTCGGCCTGCACCTGGTGGCGCCGGCGATCCAGGACGACGCCCACAACCGCACCCGCTTTGCCGTGGTCGCGCATCCCGACGCGCATCCGCAGCCCAAGGCCACCGGCCACGACTGCACCAGCCTCGTCGCCTCGGTGCCGAACCGGCCGGGCGCGGTCCACGACATGCTCGTGCCGCTCAAGCGGCACGGCGTGTCGATGACGCGCTTCGAGTCGCGGCCGGCCCGTTCGGGGCAATGGGAGTACTACTTCTACGTCGACCTTCAGGGCCACCCTGACCAGCCCGAGGTCGCCGCGGCGCTGCAGGAGCTGCGCGAGGTATCGTCCTTCTTCAAGCTGCTGGGCACCTACCCCGTCGACTCCCACTAGGCATGAAGCCCCCACGCTCCCTTCGATCGCTGCCCCCCGAGGGGGCGTGCCCCGGCGCGGCCTAGCCATGTTCCAGCAACTCGGCGTGATCGGCTGCGGCCTGATGGGCGGCTCGTTCGCGCTCGCGATGCGCCGGGCCGGCTTGGTGAAGCGCGTCATCGGCTACAGCAAGTCGCCCTCGACCACCGAGCAGGCGCGACGCCTCGGCGCCATCGACCAGGCGGCGGAGTCGGCGCTGCTCGCGGTCTCCGGCTCCGACCTGGTACTGATCGCCGTGCCGGTGTCGTCGACCGAGGCCATCTTCAAGGCGATCCGCCACCTGGTCGAGCCGGGTGCGCTGATCATGGACGTCGGCTCGACCAAGCGCGACGTCGTCGATGCGGCGCGGCGGGTGCTGAAGGACCGGATCTCCTCGTTCGTTCCCGCACATCCGATCGCGGGCAAGGAAGTGGCCGGCATCGAGCATGCCGACGCGGCGCTGTTCCAGGGCCGCCAGGTCATCCTCACGCCGCTGCCCAAGACCTCGCCCGAGCTGCTGCAGAAGGCGACCGACGCCTGGGCGGCGGTCGGCTCGCACGTGCTGCGCATGACGCCGGAGAACCACGACGCCGCGTTCGCCGCGGTCAGCCACCTGCCGCACATCCTCGCCTTCGCCTACTTCAACTCGGTGTCGCGCCAGCCGGC
>DATCGH010000291.1:0-7519 GCA_036509055.1 Caldimonas sp. | reverse complement strand
GGCGATGGCCTGCGACCTGCCCGGCGCGACGATCCTGGCGCCCGTGCCCGGCTTCGTGATGTACGAGATGTCGGCGAAGCTGCAGGGCCTGCGCTTCGTCGGCGTGCCGCTGGACGAGCGCTTCGAGCTCGACGAGGACGCGATGCTCGCCGCGATCGAGCGGCACCGCCCGGCGATCACCTACATCGCCTACCCGAACAACCCGACCGCCAACCTGTTCGACGAAGGCGCGGTCGAGCGGATCGTCGCCGCGATTGGCGGGCAGAAGGGGCTGGTGGTCCTCGACGAGGCCTACCAGCCGTTCTCCTCGCGCACCTGGATGGCGCGGGCCGGCACGCTGCCGCACTTGCTCGTCATGCGCACCCTGAGCAAGTTCGGCCTGGCGGGAGTGCGCCTCGGCTACCTGGCGGGGCCGGCGGCGCTGGTCGACGAGATCGACAAGGTTCGCCCGCCCTACAACATCAGCGCCCTGAATGCCGAGGCGACCCTGTTCGCCCTCGAGCAGGCGGACGAGTTCGCGCGCCAGGCGGCGACGATCCGGGCCGAGCGGGAGCGGCTGCAGGCGACCCTGCGCGGCTTGCCCGGCGTCGAGCCCTTTCCGAGCGAGGCGAACATGATCCTGGTGCGGGTGGCCGACAGCGCCGCGGTGTTCCGCGGCATGAAGGAGCGCGGCGTCCTGGTCAAGAACGTCGCCGGGCTGCATTCGCTGCTGGCGAACTGCCTTCGCCTCACGGTCGGCACGCCGGAGGAAAATGCGCTCATGATCGATGCCCTGCGCGCCAGCCTGCGATGAACGCTCCCCTGCCCACGACCACCGCCGCCCGCCGCGCCACGGTGCAGCGCGACACCAAGGAAACGAAGATCCGGGTCGCCGTCGACCTCGACGGCACCGGCACCGCCAAGCTCGCCACCGGCATCGGCTTCTTCGACCACATGCTCGAGCAGATCGCCCGCCACGGCCTGATCGATCTCGAGATCGAGGCCCAGGGCGACCTGCACATCGACGGCCACCACACCGTCGAGGACGTCGGCATCACCCTCGGCCAGGCGGTCGGCCAGGCGGTTGGCGACAAGCGCGGCCTGGTCCGCTACGGCCACGCCTACGTGCCGCTGGACGAGGCACTGTCGAGGGTGGTGATCGATTTCTCCGGCCGCCCCAGCCTGACCATGAACGTGCCGTTCAAGTCGGGGATGATCGGCGGCTTCGACGCCCAGCTGGCGCACGAGTTCTTCCAGGGCTTCGCCAACCATGCGCTGGTCACCCTGCACATCGACAACCTGCGCGGCGAGAACGCGCACCACCAGTGCGAGACGGTGTTCAAGGCGTTCGCCCGGGCGCTGCGCACGGCGGTCGCGCTCGATCCGCGCAGCGCGGGTGTCGTGCCCTCGACGAAGGGCTCGCTCTAGGCGTCGGTCCTCCCCGGCCTGCCGGCGTCGGCCCGGGCTGCCCTCGGTTCATGGAGTCCCCCGCCCGAGCGCGGCAGCGCCTGGCGGCGGCGGTGCCGGTTCATCGACCTTGAGCTGGAATCGGTAGCTGTATTGGCCTTGCGGCGAATTCGTGCCGCCCGCCATGACCGTGCCCTGCTCGGTCAGGTCGCCGGCGCCCTGGATGTTCAGCACCCGGGTCGGGAAGGTCAGCGGATCGGCGCCCGGGCAGCGGATGGTGATCTCGGAGGAGATCCCGACGTTGAACGTGTACTTCGCCGGGTTGAAGTTGCGGTCGACGCTCATGAGCGTCGTCGCCGGGTCGAAGCTGTCGAACACTTCCGGCGTCACCGTGCAGCCCAGGTTCTTGTATACGAGGAACGTGACCTTCACCGAGCCCTTCGCACGCAGCGCGCTGATGTTCGGACCGAGTTGCAGCAACGGATCCGGCTCCCATTGCAGCGGCGTCACCGTCGTGAAATCAACCAGGTCGGTGAGTACGCCCGACGCGCTGCCGATCCACTCTTCCTTGCAGACGCCGCCGCCGGCCGCCCCTTGCGCGCGGGCGTTGCCGCCGGCGGGAATGCAGCCGACCTGCACGCTCTTCATCGAGGCTACCTCCAGCCGCACCACCGGCAGCTTGCTGACCGCGAACACGACGAAGTCGTTGCGTCCGGCGTCGGCGGGTGCCGGATCCCACGTCGTCTCGAAGTGCGCCTGCGGCTCGACGGCAGGCAGCGTGCGGTAGTGCGAAAAGTTCATCTCGCCCTCGTGCTTCTTGTAGATCTCGACCGACTCGACGTTGTAGCCGAGCAGCCAGTACTTCGTGCTGAACTCGGTCAGGTCGATGGCGAGCTTGACGGTGTCGCGGTTGGGGATCGCGGTGGTCTTGTCCGGCGCCCAGGTGCCGCGCGGCGATTCGGAGATCTTGAACGGGATGTCGAGCCCGAAGCTGAGCTCACCTCCTTCGCTGCCGATGAGCTCCTTGATGCCGTCCTTGATCGCCGTCCCCGGCCCGACCTCGAGCACGAATGCGAGGTCGTACTTCGATGCGTACGGTACGTCGTCGATCTGCCGCTTGATGGTGCCGAAGTCGCCCTTCTGCTTCGGCCCCACTTTGACGTCGAGCAGGTTGAATTGCCACGACGCGTCGCCGATGCCGAGGACGACGTCGATGCCGGTCAGGAAGTACGCCCCGGCCTCCAGCTCGACCTTCAGGCCCTGTGCCTCGAGGCTGGACAACTTCATGTTCGGAGTGAAGTCGTTGATGCGCTCGGCTTTGTCGAGGCCGACGCAGGGCTGTGGCGGGGCGCAGTCGATGCCCATTTCCAGGTTGGCGCCGTTCTTGCCGGAGAACCCGATGTCGATCGAGACGATCTCCACCGTGCCTTTCACGGCCACGCCGATGCCGACCGGCACCTTCAGGATCACGTTCAGGGGCACGGGCAGGAAGGGCAGCGGGATGTGCCCCTTCAGCTCGCACTTCGCCTCGCCTTCGATGCCCGCCTCGGCGGTCAGGCCGACGCTGGTCTCGATGTAGAAGTCGCCGACCAGCGCGACGCGGAGGCGGCCCGGCGGGAGCGAGTCGTCGAACTTGCTGCTGATGGCCTCCAATGTCGGCGAGCCGGCGATCTTGACCTGGAGCGGCTTGGCCTTCAGCTTCGCCTCGACCGAGGCAGAGCAGGGCGACTCCTCGCCGTTGGCGGGGATCTTCCACTCCGGCACCGCCCCGGCTCCGGCAGCAAGTGGCCGGTTGCGCACGCCCTGCGTCTGCTGGCGGGCGCCGGACGGCGGCGAGTCGATGACGATGTCGTACGGTGCCAGGTCGATGACCCAGTTCACGTCGTACCGTGCCAGCAGGTCCGGCACCGCCAGCCGCTCGAGGCGCACGCGCACACGGTTCGGCTCGACCTCGGCTTCTACGACGCGGCCGGACACCTTGGCCGTTTCGGCGGCGATCACGATGGTCCCCACCGCCGGTGCCTGCGCACCGGCGATCCAGATGTCGTACTGCGTGCCGGGGCCGGGGAAACTGCCGCCGGTGGGCGGCGGGGCCACCTGCACGACATCGATGTCCCGGAGCAGGAGCGTGCCGGGCTTCAGTTCGACGGTTGCGATGAATGCCGGCGCCGAGCGCACGCCACCCGCCTCGGCGAAGATCATTGCCGAGCCGATCGGCGTGACGGCCCTCACCTTGCCGCTCGCATCGACGCTGACCTGCTCGGGTCTCGATGAGTTCCACGTGACGGCGGCGTCGATCTGCTCTCCGGACGCGTTGACCGTGCGTACCGACAACTGCCGCTCCTCGCCCGGTGCGGTCATCAGCGCGCTGGGCCGGTCGAACTCGAGCCTGGCAACTTGGTTGTCGGAGCCTCCCCCCCCTCCTCCTCCGCCGCCTCCGCCGCAGCCGGCCAGCAGCACGGCTGCGCCGACCAGCCATCCCCATCGCCCGGTCGTGCCGCGGCTCGTCGTCGTGTGCATTGCAGTGTCTCCCGCTGGTACGTCGAAAGGGGTCAAAGGGCCGGCTGGCGGACGATCGCGATCCGCCGGGCGCCCGGAAGCGCGCGACGGGCGCGCCGTGCGGACGAAGCGAAGTGGGCGAAACGGCTGCTCATGGTCGTGCCGCCTACGCGTCGACCATGTTGAACTCGACGGCGAAGTCCCAGGCGATGCCGCGCACCTGGGAGCCGGCGGGCTGCTGCGCATCGACGTGCGAGGCGATGACATTGCCGTTGAGCTGGACCGAGACGTCGAAGAGTGTGTTTTCACCCCACTTGACGCCCAGCACGGTCAGCACGTTGTAGCCGTCCTGAAGCGATTCGGTGAGGCGCCGCTCGTCGTTGAAGTTGCGCTCGCCCACGCCCTGCTTGGAGTAGGTCTCGTCGCCGTTGAGGTAGGCGTGGACCGCGTTGTCGGCGGCCTTGCACACCAGCTTGATGTTGTCGTCCCGCGTGACCTTGATCGTCGACATGGTCGGCTCCCGTGAGTGGTGCTTCGAAGGTGCTCGAAGCTCTTCTGGTCCGCGGCCAGTGTGGGACGCGCTCGTGGGTCAGGCGCTGATGAAACTCTGAAGAAACACTGAAGCGGCGTTCGGCTCCGAGCTCGACGATCCGGTGGTCCGGCGAAATCGCCCGCCGCGCGACCGCCCGCCGTAGCATCGGCCGATGGACCGGGAACCCGTGCAACGGCGTGCGGCGCCGCCGGTGGCGCCGCCTCGAACCCGCTGGCGATTCGACGCCTTCGAGCTGCTTCCCGGTCGGCAGCTGCTGCGCGACGGCAGTCCGGTGCCGATCGGCGGCACGGCGCTCGAGATCCTCCATCGCCTGTTGCTGGCGCGCGGCGGCCTGGTGACCAAGGAGGACCTGTTCGCTGCCGTCTGGTCGGACGTGGTGGTGGTCGAGAACACCCTGCACCAGCACATCCGCGCGCTGCGCAAGGCGCTCGGCGACCGGGCGGGGCTGGTCGGCACGGTCGCGCGGCGAGGCTACCGCTTCACCGGCAGCGTCGACGAGGTCCCTCTCCCGGAGGACGAACCGTGGAAGCGCGGCCGGCCGGTGGTGCTGGCGATGCCGTTGACGCCGCTGATCGGCCGCGAGCGGGAAGTGGCGGCGATCGGCGAGCTGATGGCGTCGTGCCGATGCCTGACCGTGCTCGGCCCGGGCGGCGTCGGCAAGACCCGCCTGGCATTCGAGGTCGCTCGGCGGCGCGAGGAGGCGGCGGTGAACGGCCCGGAGGTCCATGTCGTCGAGCTCGCGGCCGTGGCGGAGGGCGAACACGTCGCCGCCGCGCTCGCCGAGTCGCTCGGCCTGGCCGACTCTTCGAGCACGCCGCCGCTCACGCGGCTGCGCCATGCCCTTCGCGACGCCGACGCCTGGATCGTGATGGACAACTGCGAGCACCTGATCGATGCCGCCGCGGCGCTGGCCGGTGACCTGCTGCAGGCGTGTCCCGCCGTGCGCGTTCTCGCCACCAGTCAGCGGCCGCTGGGCATTGCTGGCGAGCGGCGGTTCCACGTGCCGATGCTCGGCCTGCCGTCGCCCGAAAAGACGGATCCCGCCTTGCTCGCCGCGGCGCCGGCGGTGCAGCTGTTCGTCGCTCGGGTCGGCGAGTGCGATCCGGCCCTGGTGTTCGACGGGCCGGCGCTGGCCACGGCCGCCGAGCTCTGCCGGCAGCTCGACGCCAACCCCCTGGCGATCGAGCTGGCGGCGGTGCGGGTGGCGGCCCTCGGGCTCGCCACGGTCCAGGCGGGCCTGACCGATCGCTTCCAGCTGCTGGCAGGCCCGCGTCGGGGCGCGCTGCCGAAGCACCAGACGCTGCATTCGATGATCGGGTGGAGCCACGACCTGCTCAGCGAGCCGCAGCGAGCGACCTTTCGCCGCCTTTCCGTCTTCGCCGGAGGCTTCACGCTCGATTCGGCGATGGCCGTGGCGAGCGACGGCGGGCCGGGTCACGAAGGGGTTGCCGGCCATCTCGCCGAGCTGGTCGAGTGGTCGCTCGTCGGGCGCGGGCCGTCGAGCCGATCGCAGCGATTCAGGATGCTCGAGACCCAGCGGGCCTACGCCGTCGAGAGGCTGCGCGCATGCGGCGAGGAGGCAGCGCTGCTCGAGGCGCACGCCCGGCACGTCTGCGCCCTGTTCGAGGCGAGCTATGCCGAGTGGGACGAGACGCCCGACGCGGAGTGGATCGATCGCTACGGGCCGGAGCGCGACAACCTGAGGGCGGCCCTGCGCACCGCGCTCGATCGTCCCGACCCGGCGCTGGCCCTTCGCCTCGCGGGCGCGACGATGTGGCTCTGGCGGGCCACGGGCGCGGTGGGCGAGTTCCAGAAGGTCCTGGACGATCCGGGCTTGCCTGCGAGCGACGCCGTGACCGGCCCCTTCGCAGCCCGGCTGCTGCTGGCGCGAGCCTACGCCCTGCACGCGATGTCGAGCGACTCAGAGCGCATCCGCAAGGCGGCGGCGCTCGCGGTCACGGCGTTCGAGCGAACGGGCGACGACCCGCTCGGGCTGGCCAACGCGCTGCTTTGCCTCGCCTCCGCGTACGCCCAGCTCGGAGACACCGGCGCTCACCGGAGCTGTCTGGCACAGGTGGAATCGACCCTGGGCGGGTCGGCCCACGGCAAGACCTTCGCCTGGTTCTGCGGCTCCCATGCCTGGGCGGCGCAACTCGCCGGCGAGCCGGACGAGGCGCTCGACTGGGCGATCCGCTCCCGCGCCGCCTACCGGGACAGCGGCGGCTGGTACGGCGAAACGCGCGCCCTGCTGCACATCGCCGACCTCAGACTCGCCGTCGGCGACATCGACGGGGCGATCGCCATTGGCATCGAATCGGTCGAGCGGCTGCAGGGCGGGGCGCACCGCGGCGACCTCGGCCGCGCCCTCGCCAACCTCGGCACCGCCTGGTTCGCCCGCTCCGAGCTCGAGGCGGCCCGGGACTGCTGGGCGCGGGCCTTGCACGAGCTGCGTGGCCTGGACTTCAGCTACTGGGTGTTCGACCACCTCGCCCTGCAGGCGATCGCCGACGGGCGCGACGCCTGCGCGGCACGGCTGCTCGGCTACGCCGATGCCGGCTATGCGCGTTTCGGCAAGGGCAAGCGGGTGCAGAACGAGCAGCGCGCACGCACGCGGGCGATGGCCCACCTCGAAACGCGCTTCGGCGGCGACGAGCTGGCGATCCTGATGCTCGAAGGCGCGCATGCCTCCGAGGACGAGACGATCGCCTCGGCGCTGTCGTCGACGCCCGGGCCCGTGTCGGCGGGCCGGGCCGGATGAGGATGTCGGCATCACCCTCGGCATGGCGGTCGGCAAGGCGGTCGTCAAGGCGGTCGGCGACAAGCGCGGCCTGGTCCGCTACGGCCACGCCTACGTGCCGCTCGACGAGGCGCTGTCGCGGGTGGTGGTCGATTTCTCCGGTCGCCCCAGCCTGACCATGAACGTGCCGTTCAAGTCGGGGATGATCGGCGGCTTCGACGCCCAGTTGGCGCACGAGTTCTTCCAGGGTTTCGTGAACCACGCGCTCGCCACGGTCCACATCGACAACCTGCGCGGCGAGAACGCGCATCACCAGTGCGAGACGGTGTTCAAGGCGTTCGCCC
>DATCGH010000290.1:0-2578 GCA_036509055.1 Caldimonas sp. | reverse complement strand
CAGGTTGTCGAACATCACGTCCATCGTGCCGCCGATCAGGTCGAGCAGCGCCGGGCCCGAGCCGCGGTACGGGAAGTGGAGCATGTAGGTGCCGGTCATCGACTTGAACAGCTCGCCGGACAGATCGATCGAGGTGCCGTTGCCGCTCGAGGCCATGTTGAGCTTGCCCGGGTTGTTCTTGGCGTAGGCGATCAGCGACTTGACGTCGGTGATCTTGTAGGCCGCGGCCTTGGCCGGATTGATCACCAGCACGTTCGGCACGCCGGCGAAGAGGGTGACCGGCATGAAGTCCTTGACCGCGTCGTACGGCATCTTCGGATAGAGCGCCGGATTGATCGACTGCGTGCCGACGGTGCCCATCAGCAGCGTGTAGCCATCGGGCGGCGACTTCGCCACCAGGTCGGCGCCGGTATTGCCGCCGGCGCCCGGCTTGTTCTCGACGATGAAGCTCTGGCCGAACGCCTTGCCGAGCTCGGGCGCGAGGGCGCGCGCGAGGATGTCGGTGGTGCCGCCCGGTGCGAACGGCACGACGATGCGCACCGGCTTGTTGGGCCAGGCGGCGCCGGCTTGCGCGAAGGCCGATCCGGCGAAAGCGCCGAGGCAAAGGGCGAGGGCTGCCGCGCGCAGGCTGATTCTCATGGGCTTGTCTCCGGCTTCGGCGGACCCCTGCGGGGCGCGTCCGGTTCGTAGTGTGGGGGAGATCGGACGCCGATTGTTTCGAGACGGTTTCGAGGGCGACGGCGCCGTTGCGCGCACGTGCCACCTCGGCAAATTCGCAAGCGATGCAACGCCGCCGCCGACGCGCGTTCGTAGGCTGCCTGCTCGGCCTCGCTGCCGCATCGCAACCTTCTCGGGATCGAAGCATGCCTTACGCCAAGGAAGCCCCTGCCCTGCTCGTCACCACCCTGGCGACGCTGATCGCGACGATCCCGGCCGCCGCCTGGGCCCAGGACCCATCGGCCCAGCAGATGCAGCGGGTGGAGATCACCGGCACGTCGATCAAGCGGATCGATGCGGAAACGGCCCTGCCGGTGCAGGTGATCACGCGCGATCAGATCCAGCGCAGCGGCGCGACCAACGTCGAGCAGCTGCTGCAGACCATCAGCTCGATCTCGAGCTCGGGCGGCTTGACCGCGGCCTCGGCGTCGGGCGCCACGACCGGCGGCATATCGGCCGTGTCGCTGCACGGCCTGACCTCGATCCGCACCCTGGTGCTGCTGAACGGCCGGCGGATCGCGCCCTACGGCATCGGCTTCACCGGCGACTCGGTCTCGGTCGACGTCAACAGCATCCCGCTGGCGGCGATCGAGCGCGTCGAGGTGCTGAAGGACGGCGCCTCGGCGGTCTACGGGTCGGATGCGATCGCCGGCGTCGTCAACTTCATCCTGCGACAGGAGTTCAAGGGCGTCGAGCTGACCGCCGAATACGGCGACACGACGCAGGGCGGCGCCAACTTCAAGCGGGCCACGGGTACCTTCGGCTTCGGCAACCTCGCCACCGATCGATTCAACGTCCTGGTGGTCGGCTCCTACCAGAAGGAAGGAGCGTTGTTCGGTCGCGATCGCATGGACTTCGCCGGCCGTGCCTACAACGTTGAGCACACCAACGACACCACCTCGGGCAACACCTTCCCGGGCAACATCGTTCCGGCCGACGGCTCGGGCGGAACGACGAACCCCTCCGCACCCGGCTGCCCCGGACCGTATTCGTTCAACGATCCGCTGTTCCCGCCGGACCGCTGCCGCTACGACCCGTCGCCGTCGGTGACGCTGATTCCGGATTCCGAGCGCATCAGCGTCTTCGCCTCGGGCCGGTACGCGATCACGCCCGACATCCAGGCCTTCGCCGAAGCGTCGTACAACAGGAACAAGATCCGCACCGTCATCCAGCCGGTGCCGATTTCGGACCAGTTCAACATCCCGCTGCAGAACGTGCTCTGCAGCCAGGCGCCCTACAACAACACCGTCGCCAATGCCTGCGTCTCGACCTTCCTGCTGACGGCGACGAGCCCCTACTACCCGACCGCCTTCGCCACCGCGAACTACGGCGGGACGCCCGACCTGCTCGTGCGCTACCGCTCGGCGCTGACCGGCAACCGCGACATCACCGACATCAGCGAGGCGCCGCGCGGGGTCATCGGCGTCCGGGGCATCGTGGGCGGCTGGGACTTCGACGTCGCCGGGCTCTACAGCGAGAGCAAGGTCCGCGAGGAGGTGCGCAGCGGCTTTCCCCTGCTGACGCAGCTGATGCCGCTGCTCAACAGCGGCAACGTCAACCCCTTCGGTCCGAGCGATCCGGCCATCGAGGCCCAGCTGGCCGCCACCGGCTTCACCGGTGACGCGTACTCGATCAAGTCGTCGTTGACCAGCCTGGCCGGCAAGGCCTCGCGGGAGGTCATGCAGCTCTCGGCCGGTCCGCTCGGCCTCGCATTCGGCGGCGAAGTGCGCAAGGAGAAGTTCGACTTCTCCGCCTCGGCGGCCCTGCAGGCCGGAGACGTGTCCGGCTACGGCGGCAACTTCCTGCCGACCAAGCGCTCGCGCGACGTCGAGGCGGTGTTCGGCGAAGCCAACATCCCGAT
>DATCGH010000289.1:0-2596 GCA_036509055.1 Caldimonas sp. | reverse complement strand
CATCTCGCCGATCTGGCCTTCGAGCTGGGCGAACACCGCCAGCTGCTCGACCAGGATCTTGGCCGACGAGCGGATCGCCTCTTCCGGCGTGATCGCGCCGTTGGTGGCGATCTCCATCACCAGCTTGTCGAGGTCGGTACGCTGCTCGACCCGGGCGCTCTCGACCGTGTAGCTGACGCGCGAGACCGGCGAGAACGACGCGTCGAGGACGATCCGGCCGATCGACTTGGTCGGCTCGTCGCCGTAGCGGCGCAGGTTGCCGGGGACGTAGCTGCGGCCCTTCTCGACCTTGATCTGCATGTCGAGCTTGCCGCCCGACGACAGATGGGCGATCTCGTGCTCGGGATTGATGATCTCGACGTCGTGCGGCGTCTGAATGTCGCCGGCCGTGACCGGGCCCTCGCCTTCCTTGCGGAGCACGAGCGTCACTTCATCGCGATTGTGCAGGCGGAACACCACGCCCTTCAGGTTCAGCATGATGTGGACGACGTCTTCCTGCACGCCGTCGATCGCCGAGTACTCGTGCAGCACGCCGGCGATCGTCACCTCGGTCGGCGCGTAGCCGACCATCGACGACAGCAGCACGCGGCGCAGCGCGTTGCCGAGGGTGTGGCCGTAGCCACGCTCAAAGGGCTCGAGCGTGACCTTCGCCCGGTTGCCGCCGAGCGGTTCGACGTTGATGGCCTTGGGTTTCAGCAGATTCGTTTGCATTGAAGTCCTGTTCCTCTCAATACCCTCGGCTCGTTACACCGATAAGGCTGATATGGAGACTGCGCCGGGCTTGATAAAGACTGTTCCGCTGCCGGCAGACGAAACAAAGAAAAACCGATAAGGGGTGGCGGCAGAGCCGTCACCCCGCTGTCGTTCTCGAGCGCCTATCGCGAATACAGTTCGACGATGAGGGCTTCCTTGATGTCCGCGCCGAACTGGTCGCGGTCGGGGGCCTTTTTGAAGATGCCCTCGAGCTTGGTCGTGTCGACCTGCACCCAGTCGGCCAGGCCCTGGCCGGTGGCCAGCTTGACCGAATCGGTGATGCGCAGCTGCGTCTTCGACTTCTCGCGCACGGCGACCGTATCGCCGGCCTTGACCGAGTACGAAGCGATGTTGACGACTTCGCCGTTGACCGTGATCGCGCGGTGCGAGACCAGCTGGCGCGCCTCGGCGCGGGTCGAGCCGAAGCCCATGCGGTAGACGACGTTGTCGAGCCGCGATTCGAGCAGCGACAGCAGGTTCGCGCCGGTATTGCCCTTCCTCCGCTCCGCTTCCGCGAAGTAGCGGCGGAACTGGCGCTCGAGCACGCCGTACATGCGCTTGACCTTCTGCTTCTCGCGAAGCTGCAGGCCGTAGTCGGACGTGCGGGTGCCGGAGGTGCGGCCGTGCTGGCCGGGCTTGGAGTCGAACTTTGCCTTGTCGCCGATCGGCCGACGTGCGCTCTTCAGGAAGAGGTCGGTCGCTTCACGACGGGAAAGCTTGGCCTTGGGGCCGAGGTAACGTGCCACGTGATGTCCTTGGTTTAGCTTCTGACGCGAGCCTCTTCAGGCCTGCGCGAGTCTGGCGAGTGTTGTTATTGGGCGCTCAGACGGTGGTCTTACGAATGCGGAAACGCTCCGCTTGAATCGGCGCTGCCGTTTTAGATGCGGCGGCGCTTCTGCGGCCGGCAGCCGTTGTGCGGCACCGGCGTCACATCGGAAATCGAATTGATGCGGATGCCGAGCGAGGCCAGCGCGCGCACCGACGACTCGCGGCCGGGGCCGGGGCCCTTGATGCGGACGTCGAGGGTCTTGATGCCCTGGTCTTGCGCGGCACGGCCTGCCGTCTCGGCCGCCACCTGGGCGGCGAACGGCGTCGACTTGCGCGAGCCCTTGAAGCCCTGGCCACCGCTCGACGCCCAGGCCAGCGCGCTGCCCTGACGGTCGGTGATGGTGATGATGGTGTTGTTGAAGGAGGCGTGAACGTGGGCGACGCCGTCGGCGACGTTCTTGCGGACCTTCTTGCGCACGCGCTGCGCGGCGGTACTGACGGGAGGCTTGGCCATGAAAGGTCTTTCTCTACGAACGTGTCACTTGTCTGTCGGGCTCGAGCGGCGCTCTTTACTTCTTGACGAGCGCGCCGCTCTTGCGCGGGCCCTTGCGGGTGCGCGCGTTGGTCTTGGTGCGCTGGCCGCGCACGGGCAGGCCGCGGCGATGACGGAAACCCCGGTAGCAGCCGAGGTCCATCAGCCGCTTGATGTTGATCGACATCTCGCGGCGCAGGTCGCCTTCGATCGCGATCCGGCCGATCTCCTCGCGGATGCGCTCCAGGTCGGTGTCGGTCAGGTCCTTGACCTTGCGGTCCCACGGCACGCCGGCGGCGTTGCAGATCTTCTGCGCCGTGGAGCGGCCGATGCCGTAGATCGAAGTCAGGCCGATCTCGGCGTGCTTGTGGGGCGGGATGTTGATGCCGGCAATACGTGCCATGGTTTACCTTTGAATCAGCCTTGACGCTGCTTGTGACGCGGGTCGGTGCAGATCACGCGCACGACGCCCTTGCGCCGCACGACCTTGCAGTTGCGGCACATCTTCTTGACCGATGCTGCGACTTTCATTTCCAGCTCCTT
>DATCGH010000288.1:0-2253 GCA_036509055.1 Caldimonas sp. | reverse complement strand
CCGACTCGACCGCGTTCTGCTGGCCGAGCTGGCTCAGCACCTGGTTGAAGTCGAGACCGAGCGGCGCCAGGCGCCCCTGCGCGATCTCGACGAAGACCTTCTCGTCCTGGGCGCCGAAGATCGCGACCTTGTTGACGTCCTTCACCTTGAGCAGGCGCTGGCGCACCTGGTCGGCGTGCTCCTTGAGCTCGGCATAGCTGTAGCCGTCGGCCGAGAGCGCGTAGATCGAGCCGTAGACGTCGCCGAACTCGTCGTTGAAGTACGGGCCGACGACGCCGGGCGGCAAGGTGCCGCGCAGGTCGCCGAGCTTCTTGCGCACCGTGTACCAGATCTGCGGCATTTCCTTCGGCGGCGACGAGTCGCGAACCTGGAACAGGATCAGCGCCTCGCCGGGCTTCGAATAGCTGCGGATCCGGTCCGCATACGGCACCTCCTGCAGGCCCTTCTCGAGCTTGTCGGTCACCTGCTCGGCGACCTGCTGCGCCGTCGCCCCGGGCCAGAAGACGCGGATCGCCATCGCCCGGAAGGTGAACGGCGGATCCTCGTCCTGGCCGAGCTGGAAATAGGCCGCCGCGCCGAGGATCAGGAAGACGAGCAGCAGGTAGCGCGTGAGGGCGCGGTGCTCGAGCGCCCAGCGCGAGATGTTGAAGCGGCCGTGGGCGTCGGCAGCGGCTTCGGGCACCGGCTGGGAGGCCGGTGGGGCTGAGATGACGGCGCTCATCGCCGCGGCGCCGAGGTGGCGGCAACCGGGGCGGCGACGGCCGGCCGCAAATTCGCGGCAGCGGCCGAGGCGCGGACCAGCCGCACCGGCGCCGCGGCGCTGACCAACGGTGCTTCCGGATCGGCATACAGCCGCACCTTCTGGCCGGCGCTCAGCACGTGCACGCCCGCCGTCACGACCCGATCGCCCGGCGAGAGGCCGGCGAGGACGACGGCCTCGTTGCCTTCGGCGCCGCCGACCTGGACCGGTCGCGCCACCGCGGTCATCGACGCCGGATCGACGATCCAGACCGAACTGCCCCCCTGATGCTCCTTCAGCGCCGACAGCGGCACCCGGGCGACGCCGGCGAGACGCGGCGAGGCGATCGCGACGGTCGCCGTCTGGCCGAGCCGCGGCGCGGCCGTGCTGCCGAGGTCCGCCTTGACCAGGAAGGTGCGGGTCGCCGGATCGGCGGCCGCGGAGATCTCGCGAATCGTCGCCGGCACGTCGCCGCCGTTGCCGCTCCAGAGGCGCACCTGGACCGAAGCCTGGCGCGCGGCGACCGCCTGGACCAGCGCGACTTTGTCCTCGGGCACCGAGAAGACGACGTCGCGTGGCCCGTCGTGCGCGAGACGCAGCACCGGCGCACCGGCGGCGACCACCATGCCGGGCTCGACGTCGACGCCGGTGATCACGCCGCCGGCATCGGCGGTCAGCGCGGCATAGGCAGTCTGGTTGCCCTGCACGCCCGACTGCGCCCGCGCCTGCGCCAGCTGCGCCTGCGCCACCTTGAGCGTGGTCTCGCGCCGCTCGAGCTCGGCGCCGCTGATGAAGCCCTGGTCGCGCAGGTCGCGGTAGCGCTTGAAGTCGGCTTCGGCCTGCTGCAGATTGACCGCGGCGCTCGCCACGGCGGCGCGGGCCACGTCTTCGCCGAGGCGCAGGTCGCGCGGGTCGAGCCGGGCGAGCACCTGGCCCGCCTTGACGGTGTCGCCGACGTTGACCGGCCGCTCGATCATCTTGCCGCCGACGCGAAAGCCGAGCCGCGATTCGACTCGGGCGCGGATCTCGGCGGCGTATTCGTAGTTGCTGCCGGCCGTCGCCGGCGCGATCACCACGGTCTTGACCGCTCGCACCGGTTCCGGCGGCGGCGCCGATTTGGAGCAGGCGCCGAGCAGCAGCAGGAGCGACGTGGAGAGCAGCGCGACAGGCGGAAGGCGGCGGTTCATGCGGACGCTCCAGGAGCTAACTGACTGACTGGTCAGTAATATAAGGGGCGCCCGGCGGAGCGTCAAACGACCTCACCAGCGCCATGGCGATCGATCGCCAACGGCCCGAAGCAGCCACCGTGGAGAATCGGGGATCGTGCCTGTCGAACATTACGAGAACTTCCCGGTCGCGTCGCTGCTCTGCCCGGCGGCGCTGCGCCCGGCGATCGAGGCGATCTACGCTTTCGCCCGCACCGCCGACGACATCGCCGACGAAGGCGACGCCAGCCCGGGCGAACGGCTGGCCGCGCTGGCGGCGTATCGCACCGCGCTCGCCGAGACGGCGGC
>DATCGH010000287.1:0-3512 GCA_036509055.1 Caldimonas sp. | reverse complement strand
TTCGACGCTGGCGCTGCGCGCGGGCTTCAGGCCGAGGTTCAGGCCGGTCAGGCCATCGGGGCGGTAGGCGAGTTCGTTGAGCGTCGGGGTCTCGAAGCCGCGGCCGGCGGTCGCGTACAGGTGGACGCTGTCGCTCGCCGCGAACATCACGCCGACGACGGGCAGCGTCGCCGAGTAGCTGACGCTGCCGCTGTCGTCGGGATTGGTGCCGACGATGTAGCGATCGTCCGAATCGAAGCTGACGTGGACATGACGCACGCCGGCGTTGGCCGACCAGCGCGGCGTGATCTGCAGCGAGGCCTGCAGGTACTGGTCGAAGTTGTCGACGTCGTTGCGCTCGTCGCGCCTGAGCGCGCCCTTCACGCCGAGGGTCGTGCCTTCGAAGTTCTGGTAGCCCCGGCGCTTCTCCTGCAGGGCGTCGTAGGCGAGTCCGGCGACCAGGCCGAACGGCATCTCGCCGAGCGCCGCCTTGGTGCTCCAGCGCAGGTCGGTGCCGTAGTAGTCGCGGTCGAGCGAGATCACGCCGCCGGGATGCAGCGGGTTGCCCTGGGTCGCCACGGGAATCGACTGGAACTGCTCGGTGTCGCGCTGGCCGCCATAGACCAGCAGGCGCATCGAGTTCGCGGCATCGAAGTTGCGCTCGTAGATCGCGCCGACCTGCGTCTGGTCGACGGTCTTCCGGGTGTTGAAGGTCTCCGCCGAGGGATCGACGCTGCGCGGGTCGGCCTCCATCTGGGCTCGGGTCAGCCCGAGCGGGTCCTGCGCCTTCGGCAGGTCGAGGCGATTGACGATGAAGGTCAGCTTGCTGGCGCTGTCCGGCAGCCAGGTGAGCTTGGCGTTGCCCAGCTGGCGCTCGGCCTCGCTGTGGTCGCGGTAGCCATCGGTCTTGAACACGCTCGCGCCGACGACATAGCCGAAGCTGCCGTTGGCGCCGCTCGCCTTGGCGGCGACCCGCCGGGTGTCGAAGCTCCCCAGGCTGCCGCCGGCGGAGAGGGTGGGCTCGCCGCGCCCTTCTTCGCTGAACACCTGGATCACGCCGCCCGACGAGTTGCCGTAGAGCGCCGAGAACGGGCCGCGCAGGACCTCGATCCGATCGGCCGAGCCGAGCTCGACGTTGGTGATCTGGCCCTGGCCGTCGGGCAGGGTCGCGGGGATGCCGTCGACGTACAGGCGCACGCCGCGGATGCCGAAGGTCGAGCGCGCACCGAAGCCGCGGATCGAGAGCTGCACGTCCTGGGCGTAGTTCTGCCGGTCGCGCGCCAGCAGGCCGGGCACGCCGCCCAGGCTTTCGGAGATGTTGATCTGCGGCTTGCCTTCGTGGATGGTCTCGCTGCCGACCCGGTCGATCGATGCGGGCACGTCGAACGCCGGGACCTCGGTGCGGGTGGCGGTGACGACCACCGGCGTCAGGCGGACGGCGGGCTCGCCGGCCGCGCTCTGCGCCAGCGCGGCGGCGGGGAGCGTCATCGCCCCCAGGGCCGCACCGGCACGGGTCCAGCGTGCGGCGGTCATGCGGGGCTTGCGGCGGTGCGTTTCTGCGTCATGGCGGTTGCCTCCTCATCGCTCAGCCAGCGCCAGGCGCCGGGCGGTACGCCATCTACCCGGACCCCGCCGAAGTCGCTGCGCGCCAGCGACTCGACCCGGTTGCCCACGGCGGCGATCATGCGCTTGACCTGGTGGTACTTGCCTTCGGTCAGCGTCAGCCGCAGCGTGCCCGGGCCGGTGGCGTCGCAGGCGGCGGCACGCACCGTCTCGTTCTCTTCGTGCAGCAGCACGCCCTGGCGCAGCCGCTCGACCTGCGATGCATCGACCGGATGCTTGCAACCCACGTCGTAGACCTTGGGCACGTGATGCTTCGGCGATGTCAGGCGATGGATCAGGGCGCCGTCGTCGGTGAAGAGCAGCACGCCGGTCGTGTCCTCGTCGAGCCGGCCGATCGCCTGCACGCCGCGCTGGCGCAAGGGCACGGGCAGCAGCGCATAGACGCTCGGATGATGCTTTGGCTTTTGCGAGCATTCGTATCCCGCCGGCTTGTTCATGACCAGGAACGCGCGCTGATGGTACGTCCACGGCTCGCCGCGGACCGAGAATTTCAGGCCGAGCGGTTCGACCTCGCGCTCCGGCTCGCTGCAGACCACGCCTTCGATCGCCACCCATTCAGCGGCAATCAGGCCGGCGCATTCCCGGCGCGTGCCGAAGCCCTGGCTGAACAGAAGCTGCGCCAGTTTCACCGTCAGGAAGTCAGCTCGAGCAGGGTCAGGTGGTTGCCGGCCGCCGGCCAGGTGCGGCCGGTGACCCACTCGTCGTTGAACTCGCCGATGATCGGCCGCGGCCGCGCGTCGGCGATCCGCAGCCGGGTCTCGGAGAGGCCCGCCACGCCCGGCGGGATGCCGGCCGGCGGGGTGGTGCCGTCGAGCACGATGCGGTCGCGCGGGACGCCGAAGTAGCCGCTCGGCCGGGTCATCGCGACGACGGCGCCGGCGCCGCGGTCGGCGTCGGCGAGGCGCTCGGGCCGGAGGTTCACGATCTGCGACGAGCGGGGAAAGGGCGAGCGATAGACGTGTGTGATCGCGTATCCGGGCGCGGTGATCACGAACTCGTGGCGGGCGGTGGCGTCGGTGACGAACGGGCCCCAGCGGCCGTCGGCAGCGATCGTCCGCGTGTGCAGCGCCGGCGTGAGCCGCTCGCCGTTGGTCGGGTGGGTCGCATAGACCTCGACCGAGGCGCCGACCAGCGGCAGGTTGGTGGCGAAGCTGCCGTCGCGGTTGTCGAGGCCGAGGCCGCTCACCTTGCCGTCGAGAACCACCTTCGCTTCCGGCACGATCGCCAGCGCCTGCGGCGGCTGGCCGGTGAGAAAGCGCCACATCTCGGCGAAGGCCTTGGGGCCGAGCGCGGTCTCGCGATGATCGATGCCGGCGATCACCACGTTCTCCGCGCCCTTGAGCGCCGGGCCGTCGAAACCGACGTTGGTGGGCGTGCCGCGCTGGCCGAGCCAGACGCCGTCCGGCTGGGCGTACTTGTCGTTGTTGTCGGAGCGGATGGTCAGCCACTTCACACCGGGCGTGACCTCGTTGCCTTCCGGACCCTGAGGAGTGTTGAGCCGGGTCAGGAAGGGGCCGGTGCCGTTGAACTCGTTGCCCGGCAGGAAGGCCTTGCTCGCCCAGACGCCGTGGTTCGGAACGCCGCCGAGGATGGCATGCGATACCTGATCGGCACCGCCGCCGGCGATGAAGCTGCGGATCGGATAGCCGCCGCGCGACAGGCCGACCAGCACGACCTTTGACGCGCCGGTCGCGGCCCGCACCCGCTTCACCTCGGCGGCGAGATAGGCGGTGAACTCGGTGATCGAGGTGCGGCCGGGCTGTTCCTTGTCGTCCTCGTTGCGCGCCGTGGGGTAGGGCAGGTCGATCGCGAACAAGCGCTCGCGCGGCCAGCCGTTGCTCTCGAAGCGCCAGAGGGTGGCCGTCCACAGCGCCGCGCTGTCGCTGTTGCCATGAACGAAGACGATCGGC
>DATCGH010000286.1:0-2406 GCA_036509055.1 Caldimonas sp. | reverse complement strand
CGCGGCGGCGAGCGTGATCGCCAATGGCTCCGGGCTCTCGCGCGAGGGCCGGCTCAGCGCCCGCACCTTCGGCAAGCTGCTGCAATCGGCCTGGGCCAGCCCGGTGATGTCCGAGCTGATGAGCTCGCTGCCGGTGGCCGGTGTCGACGGGACGTTGCGCCGCTACAAGGGCGGACCGGGCCGCGCCCATCTGAAGACCGGGTCGCTGAAGGACGTGGTCGGCATCGCCGGCTACGTGCTCGGCGACTCGGGCCGGCGCTACGTCGTCGTCGGCATCGTCAACCACGCTCGCGCCGATGCGGCACGGCCGGCGCTCGAGGCGCTGGTGGAGTGGGTCGCCGACGACGCCGGCGCTGCGCCGCATCCGAACCGCAATTGAGCCGGCACGCCCGCCGGGGCGCCGCCGACCTGCCGCGGGCCTGGCTCAGAACGGATTGTTGAGGGCGCGGTCGGTCGCGAGCTGGCCGAGCATCAGCTGGCCGCCGTAGGACATGTGCCGATCGTCGGCCCAGAGGAAGGTGTCGCCGGTGCCGTTGATGATCAGCGTGAACTCGGTGCAGTCGAGGATCGAGGGCGGGGTGAGCTGCGACTTGTTGAGGTCGCAGACCGGCAGGAAGGAGTTCTGGATGCCATGCGCGCCCGGGCTGTTCACCGTCTGGCGCACCGCCTCGTCGAGCAGCACCAGGCCGATCTTGTGGCCGTCGTTGTCGATCTCCAGCTTCAGGGCCTCATTGAACTTTTCCACCAGCCGCTTGATAAGCTCCTGCCGGTCGGTGTCGATGTGCGCCAGCTTCTGGGCGATCGCAAAGGGCGAGTAGCCGACATCCGGAATGGTCGCGATGATCACCTTGGCGCCGGTGTCGGCGAGGCGGTTGACCTGCCGTCCGACCAGCGTGCCCGCGGCTTCGACGTTGGCCGTGATCTCGACCTCGCTGACGCTCGGGTACTGGGCGTACTGCAGCAGGACGTCGTTGACGCCCACCAGCACCGTCACCAGGTCGCCGTTGCGCAGCGCGCTCTCGGCGTTCTGCGCATCGATCTGCGCCGCCAGGTCGTCGGCGCGCGCGCCGACGGTGGCGCGAATCCGGTTCGGCGGCTGGAACACCGCCGAGCCCGCCGGGTTGCAGGTCGGGAAGACGAAGGTGCCGAACGCGTGCGCCAGCGACTGGATCCAGATCGGGTGTTGGCGGCAGTCGATCGTGGTGTCGGTTACCGAGACGGTGCCGTTGACGCTGAACTTGTGGCCGTTGGCGTTGCCGTCGATGTCGAGGATGCTGCTGGTCTCGTCGCCGAAAGCGATGATCCGGGTCGGGTGGAACTCCGAACTGGGCTCGCTGCCGCCGCAAGCCGCCAGCAGCAGCGTCGCCGCCAGCACGCCGCAGCCCATCGCCGCACGGCGCGCTTGCTTCGCAATCAGTCTCATTCGAATAGGACTCCAGGAAACGGGAATTCAGGTCGCCGCGGCGCGGCTGAGCCGGTCTCTGACGCCGTCCCATTCGGGACCCGGCGGCGGCTCCTCGACCCAGATGAGATGCACGCCGTCGTTGTCGAGTTCGCGCAGAACGGCAAATAGTTCGTGCGCCGCCTGCTCCGGACGGGCCGGCATGCGCCGGTGGCGAACACCTGTCGCCACGCCCGAAGGCACCGACCGGGAATATACCGCCAGCTTCAGCGGGTCCGATCCGAGCACCTCCAGCGCGGTCCGGAGCATCTGCGTCGACATCAAGCGAAGCCGGGCGCGCGGCGCATAGTGCGCTTCGAGCGTGCCCGGGGCGCGCGGCGCGGCGCTGTCGGCGCCGCCCAGCGGAGCGCCGAGCGCCGCCTCGAGGCGCTCCCGGGTCAGCGTCCCCGGGCGAAGCAGCGCCGGCCGGTCGCGCGAGCAATCGACGATCGCCGACTCGATGCCGAGCTGCGCCGCACCGCCGTCGAGCACCAGCAGGTCCTCCCCGAACTCCTCGCTCACGTGTGCGGCGGTGGTCGGGCTGATCCGGCCGAAGCGGTTAGCGCTCGGCGCGGCCACTCCGGGCACGCCGGCATCGCGCGCCGCCGCCAGCAGGGCGTGGGCGATCGGATGGGCCGGGCAGCGCAGGCCGATCGTCGCCTGGCCGGCGGCGGCCGCCTCGGCCGCGCCGGGCAAGCGGCGGACGATCACCGTCACAGGCCCCGGCCAGAACGCCTCGACGAGCCGCTCGGCCAGGGGCGAGATCACGCCGAATCGTTCCGCCTCCGCCCGGTCGGCGACGTGGACGATCAGCGGATGGCCGGTCGGCCGGCCCTTGAGGGCGAAGATCTTCGCCACCGCCGCATCGTCGTCGGCGCGGGCGCCGAGGCCGTAGACGGTTTCGGTGGGAAAAGCCACCAGCTCGCCGGCGGCGAGATGCTTCGCGGCATCGGCCACGGCGGCGG
>DATCGH010000285.1:0-5135 GCA_036509055.1 Caldimonas sp. | reverse complement strand
GAGGAGCTGGCGCTTTCGATCCGGGAAGGCTTCACCCAGAAGGAGCTCGACGAAGCCCGGGTCGGCCTGCTCAACCTGCGGCGCCTGTCGCGCGCCCAGGACGGCAACGTCGCCAGCCAGCTCGCCTCCGACCAGCGCCTCGGCCGGACGTTCGCCTTCTCCCAGCGCATCGACGAGGCGATCGAGAAGCTGAGCCTCGACCAGGTCAATGCCGCCTGGCGCAGGTACATCGATCCGGCGCGGGTGGTGCTCGCCTGGGGCGGCGACTTCAAGCCGGCGCCGTAGGCAGCGGCCGGCGCGTCCGGGCCGGCGCGCCTAGCCGGCGCGCTGGAACACGCGCTCGAGGGCGACGTCGATGACCAGGCCGCACAGGCTGTAGAGCAGCGAGCCGATCAGGGCGGCGCCGAAGCCGGTGACGTTGAAGCCGTCGAGCACCGAGGCGGCGAAATAGAACATCAGCGCGTTGATGACGAACAGGAACAGGCCGAGCGTGAGCACGGTCACCGGCAGCGTCAGCAGCACGAGGAGCGGCCTGAGCAGCGCATTGAACAGGCCGAGCACCAGGGCAGCGATCAGCGCCGAGCCGAAGCTGGTGACGACGACGCCGGAGTAGATGTTCGCGACCAGGAGCAGCGCTGCGGCGAGCAGCAACCAGCGGATGGCGATCTTCATGAGCGAAGGATAGCCGCGCGACACCCGCCGGATCGATGCGCCGGCGCCACGCGAGGTGGAACACTAACAAGAATCGTTCTCATTCGATGCTACAGTTGCCGGCCTTGCGCAAAGAACCATGTCCGGCAGCCCGCTCACGCTGACTCACGCGCCGCACGCGGCGGGCTCGCCCTCGGGCGCGGCCCCGGCGCGATCCGCGTTCCTGCCGCCGCCGTTGCCGCGGCGGGGCCAGCGCCACGACGTGCTGACGCCGGCGCAGCGCCACCTCATGATCGGCGCGATCCTGGCCGCGCACGCGGTGGTGCTCTGGGGCCTGCTGCAGATCCGCGAGGTGCGCGAACGGGTCGCCGAGGTGGCACCGATGTTCGTCAACCTGATCGCGCCGCCCGAACCAAAGCCGGTGCCGCCACCGCCGCCTCCGCCGCCGGTGCCCCAGCCGATGCTGAAGCGTCCGCCCCCGGTCGTGGTCGCCGCGGCCCCTTCGCCCGCCCCGGCGTCCTTCGTCGTGCCGGCGCCGCCCCCCGACGTTCCGCCGCTGCCCGTGCCGCCACCGCCGGTGCCGGTGACCGCGGCCCCGCCCCAGCCGCCCGCGCCGCCGCCGGCGCCCAAGATCATTCCGGCCTCGGCGGTGCAGTACCTCGGCGATCCGCCGGTGCCGGAGTACCCGCGCCTGTCGATCCGCGCCGGCGAGACCGGTCGGGTGATGCTGCGTATCTATATAGACGAGGCCGGCCTGCCGCGCACGGTGCAGGTCGAACGCAGCTCCGGCCACGCGCGGCTCGACGAGGCCGGCGCCGCGGCGATGAAGAAGGCCCGCTTCAAGCCCTACACCGAGAACGGCCAGTCGGTTGCCGGCTGGGCGTTCGTTCCCCTCGATTTCGCTCTGGAGAGATGACCTTGAACACGCGGATCGCGGCCGACCCGGGCTTCGCCCACTTCATGAGCCAGAGCGACGCTGTCGGCAAGACGCTGCTGGCGATCCTGATCGTCATGTCGGTGGCGTCGTGGGCGATCATGGCCGTGAAGGGTCTGACCCTGGTGCTGCGCAACGGCCGCAGCCGCGAGTTCCTGAGCTTCTTCTGGAACGCAACCTCGCTCGAGGCCGTGGCCGGCGAGATCACGACGCACGGCGCGCGCGATCCGTTCTCGCACCTCACCAGCCACGCGATGCAGGCGCAGGCGCACCACGCCCGCTACGGCGCGGCCAAGCTCGAGGAGGCGGGTACGTCGAGCGAGTTCGTCACCCGCACCATCAAGAAGGTGCTCGACGAGGAGATGTCGCGACTCGAGAACGGCCTTACCGTGCTCGCCACCGTCGGCGCGACCGCGCCCTTCGTCGGCCTGTTCGGCACGGTCTGGGGGGTGTACCACGCCCTGGTGGCGATCGGCATGAGCGGCGCCGGCACGCTCGACAAGGTCGCCGGCCCGGTGGGCGAGGCGCTGATCATGACCGGCCTCGGCCTGGCGGTCGCGATTCCCGCGGTGGTCGGCTACAACTGGCTGACCCGTGCCAACCGGGTGCTCGCCGCCAAGCTCGACGCCTTCGCCTACGAGCTGCACACCTTCGTCTCGATGGGCCAGCCGCTCGGCACCGGCGTCGGCGCCGAGGCCGGGCCGAACGTGCGGCCGATCGCCGCCCGCCCGGCGGCAGCCTGAGGAGCGCAGCGTGGCCTTCGCCAGCTTCGACCCGAAGAACGCCGGCGCGCCGATGGCGGAGATCAACATGGTCCCGCTGATCGACGTGATGCTGGTGCTGCTCGTGATCTTCATCGTCACCGCTCCTCTCCTCACCCAGGCCGTCAAGCTCGAGCTGCCGAAGGCGACGTCGCAGGCCAACGACCTCCGTCCCGAGAAGATCGAGTTCGCGATCGACGCTGCCGGCCTGCTCTACTGGAATGGCGAGCCGGTCTCGCGGGCCGAGACGCAAAAGCGCTTCGGCGCCGAGGGCAGGAAGCCGGTGCAGCCGGAAATCCATCTCAAGGCCGACCAGGGCGTGGCCTATCGATTCGTCGCCCGGACCCTGGCCGACGCGTCGAAGGCCGGCCTGAGCAAGGTCGGCTTCATCAGCGAATCCGAGACGCCGCAGTAAGCGAATGACGGCACCGATCGACCCGCCCGAAGACCCGCCGCCTCCGGCGTCGGCCCGGCCCCAAGGCGAGCCGCGCGCTGCGCCGGCGCGCCCGGGCGGGCCGATCCCGAGCGAGTCGCTCTTCGCCGGCGCCAAGGAAGTGCAGATCGAGCATCGCGGCTCGCTCTACCGCCTCAAGCAGACCGCGCTCGGGAAGCTCATCCTGACCAAGTAGCCCGCTTCTTCACCGCCAGTTCTCGCACCAGCCCGCAGCCGCCAGCCCGTGCTTCTCACCGAAAGGAAAGCACGTGCCTCGGCCCTCGCGACTTCTCCCGCTCGTCACTTCCGAGCCCCGCCCGCCCTCGCAGCGATTGCTGCCGCTCGGCGCGCTCGCCGCCGGCTTCGGGCTGTTCAACGTGGCTGCGCTCGCCCAGGTCGCGCCGCCTGCCACGGCGCCCGCCGCGCCGGCGGCTCCTGCCTCGGCCGCGTCGAGCGCATCGGGGGCGGCCGCCGCGCCGGGCGCGCCGGCCAAAGACGGCACCGTGCTGCAGGCGATCTCGGTCAAGGCCAAGGCCGAGACCGACCAGAACTCGGTGCGGGCGACGACCAGCACGATCGGCCGCGGCAACCAGGAGCTGCGCGACATTCCCCAGTCGGTCACCGTCGTCACCGAGAAGCTGATGGAAGACCGCCGCGTCGACACCGTCAAGGAGGCGCTGCACTACACCGCCGGCATCAGCTTCCAGGCGGCCGAGGGCGGCGAGGAGGACATCCGCCTGCGCGGCTTCTCGCTCACCGCCAGCGGCGACATCTTCGTCGACGGCGTCCGCGACACCGCGTTCTACGAGCGCGACGTCTTCAACTTCGACCGGATCGAGGTGCTGCGCGGCTCGGCGTCGATGCTGTTCGGCCGCGGCTCGACCGGCGGCGTCGTCAACCAGGTCAGCAAGACGGCGCTGCCGGCGACCGTCAGCGAGGTCTCGACCACCATCGGCTCCGGCAGCTACCTGCGCCTGACCGGCGACTTCAACCTCAAGACCTCGGAAACGTCGGCGTTGCGCCTGAACGCGATGACGACGAGCGCCGACAACTACGGCAACGCCGTCGACAAGTACGGCGTCGCGCCGACCTTCCGCTGGGGCATCGGCACGGCCGACGAGTTCTCGGCCGGCCTGTTCTATCTCGAGAACCGCAACGGCATCAACTACGGCATCCCCTGGCTGCGCAAGAACGACTCCGGACCCATCAGCGAGACCAACCCGGGCGGGCTGCTCAAGGTCGACCCGAAGAACTACTACGGCGCCGCCAGCGACTACAACGCCACCACCGCCGCTTACGGCACGCTCCACTACACCCACCGCTTCCAGGACGGCGGCGCCTGGCACACCGTGCTGCGCAGCGGCGGCTACGACCGCGACCAGCGCGCCTCGACCATCCGCTACTGCGTCCGCACGACCAACCCGCAGACCGGCGTGGTCACCAATCCCGATTGCCCGACGGTCGGGCCGTCCCAGGCGACGGTCAACGACGCGACGCCGCTCACCCGCGGCACCGCCAACAAGGTCCAGGACCTGCAGGCCAGCTACCTGCAGACCGACTACACGAACGAGTTCACCTGGTTCGGCCGACCGAACGAGCTGCTGGCCGGCGTCGACCTGTCGCGCGAGGAGTTCAACAACTTCGCGATGGTGCTGCCGGCCGGGGTCGTCCTCGACAAGAACGACCCGCGGACGACGGTCGGCACGCCGAACGACGGCACCTCGGTCGAGGAAGGCCTGCGCACGAAGGTGAAGACCCGCAACTTCGTCGCCAAGGCGATCGGCGTCTATGCCCAGGACATCGTCGAGGTGGTCGAGCACTGGAAGTTGCTGGCCGGCCTGCGTTGGGACCGGTTCGACGGCGACTACGTCAGCCCGCCGACCAGCGCCACGCCGCAGATCGAGCGCTCGCGCTCGGACTCGCTCTGGAGCCAGCGCTTCGGCGTGCTCTGGCAGCCGAACGACAGCAGCTCGTACTACGCGTCGTACGGCACCTCGTTCAACACCTCCGGCGAGCTCTACAACTACGATGCCCAGGGCTCGAACACGCCGCCGGAGAAGAGCCGCAACATCGAGGTCGGCGCCAAGTTCGACCTGTTCGCGGGCCAGGCCTCGGCCCGGGTGGCGCTGTTCCACTCCACCAAGTACAACGAGCGCAACCGCGATTCGCCCGACGGCCAGCCGCTCGAGCTCTACGTCCTCTCGGGCAAGCGCCATGCGGCCGGCATGGAGCTCGACCTGGCCGGGCGCATCGTCCCCGGCTGGGAAGTGTTCCTCTCGTACGCCTTCATCCCGTGGGCCGAGATCGACGAGGCCGGGCCCGGCGGCACCCTGACCGGCGAGCTGCCCGGCCAGCG
>DATCGH010000284.1:0-4227 GCA_036509055.1 Caldimonas sp. | reverse complement strand
ATCTCGACCGCGCGCTCGAGCGCCGCCTTGCGGCCGAGTCCCTCGTGCAGCCGGATCGACTCGGCGATCTGCTCGCCGACGGTGTAGACCGGGTTGAGCGAGGTCATCGGCTCCTGGAAGATGATCGCGATCTCCTTGGCGCGCACGCGGCGCATCTCGTCGCTGCTCGCCGTCACCAGGTCCTTGCCCTGCCACAGGACCTGGCCGGCGACGATCTTTCCGGGCGGCATCGGCACGAGCTTGAGCACCGTCATCGCCGTCACCGTCTTGCCGCAGCCCGACTCGCCGACGACGCACACGGTCTGGCCGCGCTCGATCGTGATGTCGACCCCGTCGACGGCGTGCAGCCAGCCTTCGTCGGTCTTGAAGTGGGTCTTGAGGCCCTTGATCTCGAGCAATGCCATCAGAGCACCTTGCGCGGATCGAGCGCATCGCGCAGTCCGTCGCCGACGAAGTTGATCGTCAGCACCGCGAGGAAGATCGCCGTGCCCGGGAACAGCGCCCAGTGCGGCGCGATGTCGAGATATTCCTTGGCGTCGTACAGGATCCGGCCCCAGGTCGGGATGTCGGGCGGAAAGCCGAGGCCGAGGAACGAGAGGGTGGACTCGGCGATGATGGCCGCGGCCACGTCGATCGTGCCGGCGACGATCACCGGCCCGAGCGAGTTGGGCAGGATGTGCCGCACCACCTGGCGCGGCACCGACGCGCCGAGGGCCCGCGCCGCCTCCACGAACTCCTTCTCGCGCAGCGAGAAGAACTGGGCCCGCACCAGCCGCGCCACCGGCATCCAGCGGAAGCCGCCGATCACCAGCACGATCAGGATGAAGACCCCGATTTCCGGCCCGAAGATCGACTTCAGGGTGTCGCGGAACAGGTAGATCAGCACCAGCAGCAGCGGCAACTGCGGCAGCGAGAGGAACAGGTCGGTCAGCCACATCAGGGCCGCGTCGATGGCGCCGCGCGAGATGCCGGCGATGGCGCCGATGGTCACGCCGACCGTTACCGCCATCAGCATCGCCGCCAGGCCGACCGCCAGCGAGATCCGGCCGCCGTAGAGCATGCGGGCGAAGATGTCCTGGCCGAGGTCGTCGGTACCGAAGGGATGGGCCCGGGTCGGCGTCTGCAGGCGGGCGCTGAAGTCGATGTCGTTGATCGAGATCTTCCAGAACAGCGGGCCGAAGGCGACCAGCAGCACCATGATCGTCAGCACGATCAGTCCGGCCACCGCCAGCTTGTGGCGGAGGAAGCGCCGCCACGCCTCGGCCCAGGGCGAGACGTTGCGGCGCGGCGCCGGCGCGGCGACCGCGGCGCTAGCGGTAGCTGATGCGAGGGTCGAGCCAGCCATAGAGCAAGTCGGCGATCAGGTTGAAGAGGATGACGAGGATCGAGAGCACGAAGGTCACCGCCATCACCACCGGCAGGTCGTTGCGCAGGATCGCGTCGATCAGGAGCGAGCCGATGCCGGGCACGCGGAAGATCTGCTCGGTGACGATGGCGCCGCCGAAGACCTGCGGCATCGTCAGGGCCACCAGCGTCACCACCGGGATCAGGGCGTTGCGTACCACGTGCTTCAGGATGACCGCGCGCTCGCGCAGGCCCTTGCTGCGCGCCGTGGTGACGTAGTCGAGGCGGACGACGTCGAGCACCGCCGAGCGGACGTAGCGGGTCCAGCTCGCGCCTTGGAACAGGCCGAGCACGGTCACCGGCATGATCCCCTGCTTGATGTGCTCCCACCACCATTGCCAGCCGGTGGCGGCGATGTCGGCCCGGAACACGAACGGCAGCCAGTCGAGCTTGATCGAGAACAGCAGGATCAGCAGCAGGCCGGTGAAGAAGGTCGGCAGCGAGAAGCCGACGAAGGCGAGGGTGCTGGCGATCCGGTCGAACCACGAGTACGGGCGGGCTGCCGAATAGATGCCGACCGGCAGCGCGATCGCGAGCGCGAGCAGCTGCGAGGCGCCGATCACCGCGAGCGTCACCGGCAGCCGGCCGAGGATCAGCTTGTCGACGTCGACGCGGCTGATGAAGGAAAAGCCCCAGTCGCCCTGCATCATCGCCGCCAGCCAGCGGAAGTAGCGCTGCCAGATCGGATCGTCGAGGCCGAACTGCTTCCTCAGGTTGGCCTGCACTTCCGGCGGCACGTTCGGGTTGAGCGCCATCTCGGAGAACGGATCGCCCGGTGCCAGCGCCAGCACCGTGAACAGGACGACACTGATGCCGAGCAGCGCCGGCAGGGCGATCAGCAGCCGCCGCAGGAGATAGTGCCCCACGGCGGCGGCTCAGCCGGCAGCGATCAGGCGACCCCGCCTTCGCGGTACCAGTTCTGCAGTGCCGAGAAGTCGAGGTCCCAACCCGAGAGCGTGGTCACCAGCTTCAGGTTGCCGCCGCGCACCCGCGGCCGGCTGATCAGCGGCACGACGATGAACTCGTTGACCACCATGTCGTTCATCTTGATGTACGTCGCCGCCCGCTTCACCGGATCGAGCTCCGACTTGGCCGACAGGGCCATCTTGTCGTACTCGGGGTTGACGTAGCGGCAGATGTTCCGGCCGGACCACTTGTTGGCTTTCTGCGAGGCTTCGGCGGAGATGTACTGGTCCATGAAGCGCTCGGCGTCGGGCGCGGTCATGGTCGTGGTGTACATCTGGATGTCGGCCCAGAACTTGCCGTAGGTGTCGGGGTTAGCGACGTCGGAGGAGAAGAACACGGACGCCGACACCGACTTCAGCTCGAGGTCGATGCCGGCCTTCTGCGCCGCCTGCTTGACGATCGCCTGCTCCTTCTGCCGGGTGCCGTTGATGGACGTCTGGTAGACGAACTTCAGCTTCTTGCCGCCCTTCTCGCGAATGCCGTCGGCGCCCTTCTTCCAGCCGGCGGCCTCGAGGATGGCGTTGGCCTTGTCGACGTTGAACTCCCACTTCGTATTCGGCGACTTGAAGCGCGGCGGGTTGTTCATGAAGTTGGCCGTGGCGAAGCCGGTGCGGCCGTAGATGAACTCCTGCATGCTTTTCTTGTCGCAGAGGAGGGCCATCGCCTCGCGCACCTTGATGTCGCTGAAGGCGAAGTGCTTGCTCTTGACGCTGCCGCGCTCGCCGTCGACCTCGTTCCAGGGGTCGGTGATGTTGAGCTGCAGGAACTCGATGTCGCCGCCGGGGACGATGTGCGCCTTGCCCTTGCCGCCGGCCTCCATGCGCTTCAACACCTCGTCCTCGACCTGCAGGTTCCAGGCGTAGTCGTATTCGCCGGTTTGCAGCACGGCGCGCGCCGCCGAGGTCGCATCGCCGCCGCCCTTCATCTCGATGGTGTCGAAATAGGGCCGGTTCGGCATGTGGTAGTTCTTGTTGATCGCGCCCGAGACGATGTCGCCCGGCTTGAAGTCGGTGAAGACGTAGGGGCCGGTGCCGACCGGCTTGAGGTTGGTGGGCGCGTCGCGCGACTTGGCGCCGGCGTATGGGCCGAACAGGTGCTTCGGGATGATCATGCCTTCGGCGGCCACGAAGGCCGTGGCCCAGAACGGCGTGGCCTGCTTGAAGGAGACGAGAACGGTGTAGTCGTCGACCTTGCTGACGGTGATGTCCTTGTAGACGGCGATGGTGACGGCGGCGGTTGCCGGGTCGCGCGCGTACTCCCAGGTGAAGACGACGTCGTCGGCGGTGAAGGGCTTGCCGTCGTGCCAGGTGACGCCCTTCTTCAGGCGCCAGCGCACGACCTTGCCGCCCTCGAGCACGCCGCCGTTCTGCACGCTCGGGATGTCGGCGGCGAGGATCGGCACCAGGTTGCCGTCGTTGTCCCAGACGGCGAGCGGCTCGTAGAAGATGCGCGAGCCTTCCTGGTCCTTGGTGCCGTTGGCGAAGTGCGGCTGCAGCAGGGTCGCGCCCTGCCAGAACAGCACCTTGAGCGGGCCGCCGCCGCCGCGCTTGGTCGGCTTGTAGGCGGGCGCCGGCTGGGCGTTGGCCACGCCGGCGTGCATGAGCATCATCGAGGCCATCGGCGCGGTCAGGCCGAGGCCGACCATCTGCTGGATGAAGCCGCGGCGTGGCAGGGCGCCCGTGCGCACGTCTTCAATCAGGGCACGCAGTTCAGGCTCGTTCATCGCAATCTCCTCGTGGTTCGTAACCGGTGGCGGCGGTTTGCCGCGGCGGCCTCATGCTATGGACTCGGGAGGAAGTCCGTATCCGGGTCTAACCCGAGCGATATCCGTGCCAGCAACAGGGCGGGCGCCCCGCG
>DATCGH010000283.1:0-4750 GCA_036509055.1 Caldimonas sp. | reverse complement strand
GGAGTGGCTCTCGGTCATCACCCGGCCGTTCGTGCGGCTCCTCTCCTGGTGCACCGAGGCGGTGCTCAAGCTGCTCGGCGTGCGCGGCGCCCCCGACCGCAGCGTCACCGAGGAGGAAATCGCCGCCAGCCTGGAAGAGGGGCTCGATGCCGGGGTGATCGAGGCGCAGGAGCACCAGATGGTGCGCAACGTCTTTCGCCTCGACGACCGCCAGGTCGGCTCGATGATGATCCCCCGGGCGGAGATCGTCTGGCTCGAGGCCACGTCGACGCCCGAGGACGTGCTGGGCACCATCGCCGTGGCGGAGCATTCGCGCTACCCGGTCTGTCGCGGCGGCCTCGACGATGTGCTCGGGATCGTCAGCGCCCAGTCGCTGCTGCAGCAGTCGATCCAGGGCAAGTCCTTCGAGCTCGAGTCGCACCTGCAGCCGCCGGTGTTCGTGCCCGAAACGCTCTCCGGCATGGGCCTGCTCGAGCAGTTCCGCGCCTCGAGCGCGCAGCTGGTGTTCGTGGTCGACGAATACGGCGAGGTCCAGGGGATGATCACCGTGCGCGACGTGCTGGAGGCGATCACCGGCGAGTTCAGCACCGAGGTCGAATCCGACTCGTGGGCGGTGCGGCGCCACGACGGCAGCTGGCTGTTCGACGGCCTGATCCCCACCCCCGAGCTCAAGGACCGCCTCGGCCTCAAGGAGCTGCCGGAGGAGGATCGCGGCCGCTACAACACCCTCGCCGGAATGATCATGCTGCTGCTCGGCCGTCTGCCGGAGACCGCCGATTCGGTCGAATGGGAAGGCTGGCGCTTCGAGGTGGTCGACCTCGACGGCAAGCGCGTCGACAAGGTGCTCGCCCACGCGCTGGTGCCCGACAGCACGGGAGCGCACATTTGAGCCACGCCGCCGCCTCGCTCTATCGCCGGCCGATCGCTCTCGACCCGGCGCTGCATCGCAGCCGCAAGGTGCAGCCGCTGTCCGACTACTCGATCGCCCGGGAGATCCATGTCGTGCCGATCACCGCGACCGAGTTCCCGCATGCGGCGCTCGAGTTCCCGATCGTCTTCGTCGAGACCGGCGCCCGGGACAGCGCCGGGCGCGCGGCGATGACGCCGGCGGCACTGCTCGGCCTCAGCCGCGGCGAGAACCTGTACGTCGAGCGCAGCCGCTGGGATGCGCGCTACATCCCGGCCTATGTGCGCCGCTATCCCTTCCTCACCGCAGCCCTGCCGGGCGCCGACGGCATCAACGTGCTCGTCGACGAGGCCTGGAGCGGCTTCGGCGAACAGGTCGGCGAGCCGCTGTTCGAGGACGACGATACGCCCGCGCCGGCGCTCCGCCGGGCGATGGACTTCCTCGAGCGCTACGAGCACGAGGCCGAGCGAACCCGCGCCTTCTGCGAGCGGCTCGGGCGACTCGGCGTGCTCAAGGGGATGAAGGCCGACGCGACCTTGCCCAACGGCCAGGCGATCTCGGTCGACGGCTTCCACACCGTCGACGAGGAACGGCTGCGCGCCTTTCCCGACGACACCGTGCTCGAGCTCTGGCGCAACGGCATGTTGATGCTCATCCAGATGCACCTGGTGTCCATCGTCAACATCCGCCACCTCGTCAACCGCAAGGCGGCGCGGGTCGCGGCCGAAGGCCTCTCCGCCGACGCTTCGGGCTCGAACCGTCCATGACCGCCTCGCCACGCCCTTCGTCATGACCGGCACGCTCTTCGAACGCACCCTGGCCACCGCCGACATCGAGGCCGCCTTCGCCGACGCGCAGGTCATCGTCGCCATGCTGGCGTTCGAGGCGGCGCTCGCCGATGCCGAGGCCGACGAGGGCCTGATTCCGCGGCAAGCGGCCGCGGCGATCGTTGCCGCCTGCAGTGGCGCGCCGTTCGACGTCGAGTGGATCGTCGCCGAGGCGAGGCGTGCCGGTGCAATGGCGATTCCGCTGGTGCAGCAGCTGCGCGATCGGGTCGCGGCCGCCGCGCCCGAGGCCGCGGCCTTCGTCCATCGCGGCAGCACCAGCCAGGACGTGATCGACACCGCGATGGTGCTGGTGACCCAGGAGGCGATGGGCCTGATTGCCGCCGATCTCGATCGCCTGATCGACGCGCTCGCGGCGCTCGCCGAGCGCCACCTCGAGACGCCGATGCTCGGCCGGACGCTGATGCAGTCGGCCGAGGTGGTGAGCTTCGGCCATGAGGTGATCGGCTGGCTGGCTCCGCTGGTGCGCTGCCGTGCGCGCCTTCGCGCGGCGGGCGAAGCGGCGTTGCAGCTGCAGCTCGGCGGCGCCGTCGGCACGCTCGCGGCGCTCGGCGACAAGGGACCCGCGGTCGCGCGGCGCGTCGGCGAGCGGCTCGGCCTGGCGGTGCCCGCCGGCGCCTGGCATGCGCAGCGCGACGCCTGGGTGGCGCTCGGCTGCAGCGTCGCCGTGCTCTGCGGCACGCTCGGCAAGATCGGCCGCGACCTGGCGCTGCTGGCGCAGGGCGAGGTGGGCGAGGTGGTCGAGGCGCGCCAGGCCGGGCGCGGCACCTCCTCGGCCATGCCGCACAAGCGTAATCCGGTGGCGGCGATGGTCGCGATCGCCGCGGCCACCCGCGCCCCGCATCAGGCCGCGACCCTGCTCGCGGCCATGCCGCAGGCGCATCAGCGCGGCCTCGGCGACTGGCAGGCCGAGCTGGCGGTCTGGCCTTCGCTCTTCATGTCGGCTCACGGCGCCGTCCGCGCCCTGGCCGACGCCTGCGCCGCCGGGCTCGATGTCGACGCCGCACGCATGCGCGCCAACGTCGATGCTCATCTGCGGGCGATCGGCGGCAGCGCCGCGGCCGGCGACGTCGACGCGGCCGCGCGCCGTGCCGGTGCGGCCGCCCGGGCCCAGCTCGACGCCCTCGAACCTCTGACAAGGAAACCCACGCCATGAGCGATCGTGCCGACGACTTCGACCGCGGTGTCGTCAACCGCCGCAGCGTCCTCGGCGATGCCTGGGTCGACAAGTCGCTCGCCGGGGCGACCGCCTTCAACGCCGACTTCCAGAGCCTGATCACCCGCTACGCCTGGCACGACATCTGGGGCCGGCCGGGCCTCGACCACGATACGAGGCGCCTGCTGGTGCTCGGCATGACCATGGGCCTGGCGCGCTGGGAGGAGTTCGAGCTGCACTGCCGCGCGGCGATCGAGCACGGCGTGGCGATCGAGAAGATCAAGGAAACGCTGATGCAGGGGGCGATCTACTGCGGCGTTCCCGCCGCCAACACCGCCTTCAAGATCACCACCGACCTGCTGCGCTCCGCCGGCAAGCTGGCGGTTTCGCAATCGCTGTCCGCGCCGGTGCGGGTCGCATCGCACCACACCTTCAGCGCGCCGCAGATCCATGTGACGGTGCAGGGCGACGGGCCGCCGGTGGTGCTGAGCCATGCCCTCGGCCTCGATGTGCACATGTGGGACGAGCTCGCCGCCCGCCTGGCGAAGACGAACTCGGTGCTGCGCTACGAGCACCGCGGCCACGGCGGCTCGGCGGTGCCGCCGGGTCCGTACACGCTGGAGGAGCTGGTCGACGACGCGGCGCGGGTGATCCGCGAATGGGGCCGCGGCCCGGTCGCCTGGATCGGCCTGTCGATGGGCGGCATGGTCGGCCAGGGCCTGGCGATCCTTCACCCCGAGCTGCTGCGCGGTGCGGTGCTCGCCAACACCACCGGCCGCTATCCGGACGCCGCCGCGGCCACCTGGGCGGCGCGCATTGCCGCGGTCGAGCAGGGCGGCATGGCCGCGGTTGCCGACGCCGTGGTCGAACGCTATCTCGGCGCCGACTATCGCGCCGCGCATCCGGCCGAGGCCGCGGCGTTGAAGGCCAAGCTGCTGCGCTCGGATCCGGCCGGCTACGTCGCCTGCTGCCACGCCATCGCCAAGGTCGACTGGCTCGACCGCCTCGGCGCAGTGCGCACGCCGACCCTGGTGATCGCCGGCGGCAAGGATGCGGGCGCAACACCGGAGATGGCGCGGGCCATCGCCGAGCGCATTCCCGGCGCCGAGCTGACGGTCTTCGAGGAGGCCGCGCACCTCAGCGTCGCCGAGCTGCCGAACCGCTTCCACGACACCGTGGCGGCTTTTCTTGCTTCGCTCAAAATGCCCGCTTCCTCCTAGCGGGATCCGATCATGAGCAAAGCCTTCGCCTCCCAAGCCGACCTCGCCGAGAAGAAGGTCAGTTTCACCAAGCTCTCCGACAACGCCTACGCCTACACCGCCGAAGGCGACCCGAACAGCGGCGTCGTCATCGGCGACGACGCGGTGATGGTGCTCGACACCCAGGCCACGCCGGTGATGGCGGCCGACGTCATCCGCCGCATCCGCGAGGTCACCGACAAGCCGATCAAGTACGTGGTGCTGAGCCACTACCACGCGGTGCGCGTGCTCGGCGCCAGCGCCTACGGGGCGAGCGAGATCATCGCCAGCGAGGACACGCGCGACCTGATCGTCGAGCGCGGCGCCGCCGACATGAAGAGCGAGATCGAGCGCTTCCCGCGCCTCTTCCAGTCGGTCGAGACCATCCCCGGCCTGACCTGGCCGACCCTGACCTTCAAGGGCGAGATGACGGTCTGGCTCGGCAAGATCGAGGTCAGGCTGATGCAGCTCGGCCGCGGCCACACCAAGGGCGACACCGTCGCCTGGCTGCCGCAGCAGAAGATCCTGTTCAGCGGTGACCTGGTCGAGTACGGCGCCACGGTCTACGCCGGCGACGCCTATTTCAGCGACTGGCCGGCGACGC
>DATCGH010000282.1:0-13383 GCA_036509055.1 Caldimonas sp. | reverse complement strand
CATCCAGCCCGCCTTGGTGGGCAGGATGTAGACGTTGCGCTGGGTCAGCGTCTGGGTGTCGGTGCGCGGCAGGCGCGACTGCCACCAGGTGCGAAAGCGCGCCCGGGCGAACGCCGCCGGATTGAGGGCGCCGACCGCCTGGGCAGGGCTCACGGCAGCGGCACCGCCTCGACCATCGCCCGCACCTGCTCGCGCCGGCCGCGGCCCGCGCCCGCCACCGGAACGAGGCGATGGGCGATGGTCTGCGGCAGCACGTACTGGATGTCGTCCGGGGCGACGTAGTCGCGGCCGCCGAGCAGGGCCCGGGCCCGGGCGGCGCGCAGCACGGCGATGCCGGCGCGCGGCGACAGGCCCTCGACGAACCAGGCGCCGGAGCGGGTCGCCTGGATCAGCGCCTGCAGGTAGTCGAGCAGGGCATCGGAGGCATGCACCGCTTGGACCGCGCGCTGGGCGGCGATCAGCTCGGCCGGCGTCATGACGGCGCGCAGCCGGGCGATCGCCTCGCGCCGGTCGGCGCCGGCGAGCAATTCGCGCTCGCTCTTCCTGTCCGGGTAGCCGAGGGTGATGCACATCAGGAAGCGGTCGAGCTGCGATTCGGGCAGTGGATAGGTGCCGATCTGGTCGGTCGGGTTCTGGGTGGCGATGACGAAGAACGGCGCGGGCAGGGCCCGGGTCTCGCCCTCGACCGTGACCTGGTGCTCCTCCATCGCCTCGAGCAGGGCGCTCTGCGTCTTCGGTCCGGCGCGATTGATCTCGTCGGCGAGCAGCACATGCGCGAACACCGGTCCGGCGTGAAAAACGAACGCTTCCTTGCCCCGCTCGTAGACGCTGACGCCGATCAGGTCCGACGGCATGAGGTCGGCGGTGAACTGGGTGCGCGAGAAGCGCAGGCCGAGCGAGACCGCGATCGCGTGCGCCAGGGTCGTCTTGCCGACCCCCGGAACGTCCTCGATCAGCAGGTGGCCTCCTGCGAGCATGCAGGCAACGCAGTCTTCGATCTGGGCTTGCTTGCCGACGATAATGGTGGCGATCTGGCCGATCAGCTCGGTCAGCTGGTTCCGCGAGGATGGGGTCATCCGGCGACCTTACTAGAAAACCTGACGCCGTCAGGGTCGCTTCCGACCCGTCGGTGCAATTCGACAGCCTAATGACAACCGCTTACTACAGCCATCCCGACTGCCGCGGCCACAACATGGGCGAGGGTCATCCCGAGTGCCCGGAGCGGCTCGACGCGATCGAGGACCACCTCCTCTCCACCGGCCTCGGCACGGCGCTCGATCGGCGCGATGCGCCGGAGGTGAGCCTCTCCGACCTCGGCCTGGCGCACGAGAGCGGCTACGTCACCGAGCTGAGCGACGTGCTGCAGCGGATCGCCGCCGACGGCCGGCCGCGCGCCATCGACGCCGACACGATCGCCGCCGCCGGCACCTGGCAGGCGGTCATCCGGGGAGCCGGCGCCGCCGTGGCGGCGACCGACGCGGTGATCGACGGCGCGGTGGAGAACGCGTTCTGCGCGGTGCGTCCGCCCGGCCACCATGCGACCCGCGGGCAGGCGATGGGCTTCTGTTTCTTCAACAACGTTGCGGTCGCGGCGCGCCATGCGCTCGACGTGCGCGGCCTGGCGCGGGTGGCGATCGTCGACTTCGACGTCCATCACGGCAACGGCACCGAGGACATCATCGCCAACGACGACCGGGTGCTGATGGTCAGCATCTTCCAGCATCCGCTCTATCCCTACAGCGGCGCCGTGCCGCTCGGCACCAACATGGTCAACGTGCCGGTGCCGCCGTACACCCGCGGGCCGCAGGTGCGGGCGCTGATCGAGGAGAACTGGCTGGCGCCGCTCGACGCGTTCCGCCCGGAGATGATCTTCATCTCCGCCGGGTTCGACGCGCATCGCGACGACGAGCTCGGTCAGCTCGGCCTGGTCGAGGCCGACTACACCTGGATCACCGAGCAGATCAAGGCGGTGGCGCTGAAGCACGCCCGCGGCCGGATCGTCTCCTGCCTCGAGGGCGGCTACAACCTCGGCGCGCTGGCGCGCAGCGTCGCCGCCCACCTGCGGGTGCTGACCGCGGCATGAGTCGCCGGCCCGCACCGGGGAGGCGGGGCTGATGGCGTCGAGGGTGTTCAACCGCCCCGATCTCGACGAGATCGTCGTCGCCCTGAACAGGCCCAGCGCGCTTGTCGAGTTGGGGGTGTTTCTCGTCTGCCTGTTCGCCGGGTGGCTGGCCGTCCGGCTGATACGGGGTCCGAACCCTCGCCCCGGCTCGGTCCTGTTCGGCGAGCGCGTGATCGACGGCGTGCTGTTTCCGGTGTTCGCCCTCGCGTTCGCGATCGCGGCGCGCTTCGGTCTCGAGACCGTGATGAAGCCGGGAATCTTCCGGCTGGCCGTGCCGATCCTTCTTCTGCTGGTCCTCATCCGGCTCGTCGTCCGGATCCTGACCCGCGCCTTGCCGTCCGTCCCCTGGGTCCGGACCCTCGAGCGGAGCATCTCCTGGATCGCCTGGATCGCGGCGGTGCTCTGGCTGACAGATGTCCTGCCGTCGGTGCTCGACGAAATGGACGAGGTGAAGTGGAAGATCGGCGCGACCAAGATCAGCCTGCGCAACCTCGTCGAAGGCACGATCACCGCGGGCGTCGTCCTCATGCTCGCCCTGTGGATCTCGGCGGTGCTCGAGCGGCGGCTGCTCGCCAACGCCACCGGTCAGGACCTCTCGTGGCGCAAGATCGTTGCGACCCTGCTGCGCACCGTGCTGCTGTTCGTCGGCCTGATGTTTGCGCTCTCGGCCGTCGGCATCGACCTGACCGCGCTGTCGGTGCTCGGCGGCGGCCTCGCCGTCGGCCTCGGCTTCGGCCTGCAGAAGATCGCCGCCAACTACGTCAGCGGCTTCGTCATCCTCGCCGAGCGGAGCATCCGGATCGGCGACATGGTCAAGGTCGACAACTTCGAAGGCCAGATCAGCGACATCCGCACCCGCTACACCGTGATCCGCTCGCTCAACGGGCGCGAGGCGATCATCCCGAACGAGACCCTGATCACCACCCGGGTCGAGAACTCGTCCCTGGCCGACCGGCGCGTGTTGATGCAGACGACCGTGCCGGTCGCCTACGACACCGACGTGCGCAAGCTGCAGCCGCGCCTGCAGGCTGCTGCCGCGGCGGTGTCGCGGGTCGTCGACGAGCCGGCGCCGAGCGTGCAGGTGGCGGCGTTCGCGGGCCAGAGCATCGAGCTGGTCGTGAACTTCTGGATCACCGATCCGGAGGGCGGGCAGGGCAACGTCCGGTCGGAGGTCAACCTCGCCGTGCTCGACGTCCTGCGCGCAGAAGGCGTCGTCTTCCCGTCGGCGCAGCAGACGGTGCTGGTCTCGAGAGCTCCGACGGCCGAGCCGCCCGAGTCCGCGCCTCCCTCGGGCGCGGCAACGCAGGAGGCCTCCGGCGACACCTCCTCCTGAAGGCAGTGAAACCGCTAGCCGGCCGGCGTCGGCCGTTTGGCAAACTCGGGGCAATGAGAACGATCCTCCTGGCCCTAGCCCTGGCCGCGAGCGCCGTCGTGCCCGCGATGGCGCAGATCCGCGCGGTGCCCGAGGCGCACATCCTGCGCAACGCCCCGCCGGGCACCGAGGCGGAGACGCCGGGGGTCGCGCCGCCGGTGAACCTGCGGCCGACGCAGCTGCTGCGCTGCCCCGATGGCAAGGGCGGGATCACGCTTCAGGACACGCCCTGCAAGCCGGCGACCGCTCCGGCCGGCGCCGCCCCGGCCTCGGCACCCGAGGTCATCGACCTCACCCAGCTGCAGCCGCGGCCGCAGGCCGAGGCGCCGGCGCCTCGCGTCGACGACGTCGGCGCCAGCCGCTGGACCAAGGGGCTGCTCTACGGTGCCGGCAAGCTGGCGGCGTTGCTGGCCGCCATCTACGCGGTCTATCGCCTCGGCCGGTATGCGCGCGACCGTTTCCAGGAGCGCTTCGCGGCGCCGGCGATGCCGAGCCGGGCGCCGCGCCGCATCCGCTAGCCGGCGCTCCGGCCGCCGCGCCTCAGCGCGGGCCGGCCATCGTCGTCAGGTGCAGATACAGGGCGCGGACGTCGACGTCGTTCAGCTCGCGCAGGGAGACGAACGGCATCACCGTGCTGACCGCACTGCCGTCCGGGCGCTTGCCGGTCTTGAGCATCGCGGCGAACGCCGCGGCGTCCGGATAGCGGCTCATCACGCTGCCTTCGCCTGGCGCGAGTCGGGCCGCGGCCGGCCATTCCGGCGGGGCGCCGGCGATCTTGCCGCCGCTCAGGTCGGCGCGATGGCAGCCGGTGCAGCCGTTGGCGACATAGGCGCCGTGGGCTGCGGTCACGCCCTCGGCGACCGGCTGGGCCGGCGGCAGGCGATGGTCGATCTTCTCGGAGGCATCCTTGAACAGGCCCGCGCCGTAGAGCACCCGCACCGGCAGCGGCAGGCGGATGGTCGCGCCTTCGCCGGCCTTCGGCGGCAGCTGGCGGATGTAGGCGACGACCGCTGCGAGATCGGCGTCGGTGAAGCGGGCGTATTCCTCGCTCGGCATGATGAGCGCCGGCCGACCATTCGGCTTGACGCCGTGGCGGATGGAGCGCACCCAGTCGACCGGCCGGTAGCCGGCGGTCACCCCCCCCGGCCCGGCGGTGAGGTTGGGCGCGCGGATCAGCATGCTCTTGCCGTCATCGACCACGACCCCGCCGCTGCCGTCGCGGCCATGACAGTCGCCGCAGCCGCGCGAGCGGAACAGATAGCCGCCGCGCTCGACGCTGGCCGCGTCGCCGGCCAGCGGCACGGCGACGACCGCCACCTCGACTTGCCGCTCGAGCTTGCGATCGCCGAGCGTCGCCAGGGCGAACACGGCGACGACGGCGACGACGACGAGCGCCGCCACGCCAAGGAGCGTGCGCTTGATCCAGGTCTTCATGGTTCTCCCTCTCCGATCGGTTGTCTTCTCAGGCGCGGATGGCTTCGCTGACACCCGCAGCGCCGGCCAGCTTCTTCCAGCCGGAGGCGTCGAGGTGCGGACGAAGCATCGCCATCAGGCCGAGCAGCGCCTCCGGCGGAAGCTCGGCCTTCATGCCGCCGATCATCGCCGCGCGCTCGGTCGGCGTCGAGGCCGGCAGCATCCAGCGCGCGGCCAGCTCCTTGTCGGCCGGGCCGAGGTTCGCCATCAGCCGGCCGTGCAGCTCGGCCAGCTCGCCGTCGCCGTAGTGCTGCCAGAGCAGGGCGTTGTGCACCGTCTCCTCGATGTGCATGTGCTGCAGGTTCTCGGCGACAAACAGCGCCAGGTGGCGGTAGAGGCGCAGCGCCAGCGCGCCGGCGGCGTGCTCCGGAGCGCAGCGCAGCGCCGCCGCCTCCTCGCGCAGGGCGGCGATCGATTCGCCGTGCTCGACGTGCTCCTCGGCGACCTTCGCCGAACCGGCCGGCTGGCGCGCCTCGATGGCGGTGTGGACGAAGGTGTTCTCGTGACGCAGGTGATCGGCGCAGAAGCCGAGCAGCTGCTCGAGCTGGTCGAGTGCCTGATCGCGATCGGCGGCATCGGCGACGTCGATCCGGCCGAGACGGACCAGCGTCTCCGCCATGAACGAGCGCATCGCCTTGTGGATGCCGGTGTAGAGGTCGAGCCGCGGCGAGCCGGGGCGCGAGACGGCGGTGCGGGCAGGGGTGCTGGCAGTGCTGAGGGCGGTGGTCATGACGGCGTTCCGGGGTGGATGCGGCAAGGACGCCGCGATGCCGGGCAGTGTTGCCGCCGGGGTGCGGGGGAGCATCGCCCGAAGGAGCCATCGGCCCGGCCGGGGCGGGCCATCGTCGGCTCAAGGCGCCGCCGGCGCCGCGCTCACTCCGCCGCCTGGGCGGCGTGCTGTCGGTACCAGGCCGCGGCCTGGCCGCGCGACTGCAGCACCAGCTTGTCGAGGATGTTGGCGACGTGGCGCTTGACGGTGTGCGGGCTGAGGTCGAACGCCCGGGCGATGAGCTTGTTGCTGTCGCCGGCGGCGATGTGGCGCAGCACCTCGAGCTCGCGCGGGCTGAGCGCCGCCGGCGGGGCGCTGGGCGGCGCCACCGCACCGGTGCTGCTGCTCGCGACCCCGGGCGCGCGTGGGGCTGCCGGGGCCCCCACGGGGAGCAGCGTCGCCCATGCGCGCAGCGTCGCGATCGCCGCCGCGGGGAGCTGCCCCTGCCAATCGGCCGCGGCCAGTGCATGCAGGTTCGTCGCGCCGAGCATCAGGACGCCGGCACCGGGCTGGCCTTCGCGAGCGGTCGCGGCCAGGGCCAGCGCGACCGACGCCGCCGCGTCGGCAGTGCGACCGAGGCCGAGGAGCACGAGCGCCAGGCGCAGCCGCACTTCGGTCGTCTGGCCGTAGACGCTGAGCGCGTCGGCGTCGGCGAGGGCCTCGGCATAGGCGGCGACGGCTTCGTCCGCGCGGCCGTCATGGGCGGCGAGGCGCGCCCGCGCGGCGGCGCGATGGCTGGCGAGGACGCGGCGCATCGTCTCGTTCAACGGTCGGGGATCGTCGGGCACCTCGGCGAGCAGGGCGCGCGCCCACTCGACGTCGCCGAGCACGTCGGCGATGCGGAGCCGGTGCAGGCAGTAGTAGATGTGGACGAACGAGCCGGGCCGGTAGCCCACGTCCGGATCGTCGAAGGTCTTCATCAGCTCGTCGAGCGCGCTGCGCGCTTCGGCCGCCCGGCCGTGGAGCGCATGCAGGATCGGCAGCAGGGCGTAGACGAAGACGCGCACGTTCGGCGGCGGGCCGAGCCAGCGGGCGTCCGAGTCGGCGAGCTCCACCGACGCTGCAGCGACCGCGACCTTTCCCGCCGAGAGCTCCTCCCAGCCGCGCAGCGCCAGGGCGAGCGCCCGCAGCGGCGTCGGCATCTCGGGCAGCACGCGCAGCGCACCCGCGGCGAAGCGGGCAAGGGGGCGGTCCATGCCGGGCATGCCGCACTGCATGCTGCGCGGCACGCAGTGGTACCAGAGGGGGATGTTGGTGCTCGACTCGAGCGCATCGATGACCTCGCCGTAGCGCTGGCCGAGGACGTCGAGCCGGCCTTCGTCGAAGGTCTGGTAGGTGCGTGTCATCGCCAGGAAGGCGCGGTCGTCGATGCCGAGCGGCTCGGGCGGCGGCGCATCGACCCGCTGGCGGGCCTCGTCGGTGAAGCCGAAGCTGCCGTACGAGATCGCCTCGTAGAGGCCGGCGCGCCAGGCGCCCAGCCGGTCGCCGGCGCTTTCGTAGGCGCGACGCGCCCGCTCGGCGGCCTCGCGCATGTTCGGCCAGTCCCAGCGGGCCCAGGCGCAGAGGCAGCGGATGTGCGCCAGTCGGCCGGACCGGGCGTGCAGCGGCGCGGGGAACTGATCCAGAAGGCGCAGCACCGGCGCGGCGCCGACCGTGGTGATGATCCGGCCGCCGGCTTCCGCGAGCTCGACCTCGGCCTCGGTCCAGTCGCCGGCGCGGATCCGGTAGCCGATCCGCCGCACCAAGTCGGGCTCGCCGGCGGCGGCCCGGCGATGCAGCTCGGGCAGCTCTTCCGGCATCTCGCGGCGCAGCCGGTCCTGCAGGAAATCGCGGAACAGGTCGTGCAGGCGCAGCGTCGGCTCGGGGCCCTCGAGGACCGAGACGAACAGGCCGCGGCGCTCGATCTCCTCGAGCCAGTGCGCCGCCCGCGGGTCGGCGGCCACGGCGGCGCAGCGTCCCGAGGTCAGCTCGCTCAACACCGAGCAGCGCAGGAGAAAGACGCGCAGCTCGGGCGGCATGGCGCCCAGCACCTCGGCAAGCAGGTAGTCGAAGACGTGGCGGTCGCTGCTGCCGTCGGCGACCCCGGCCTGACGCCGGTCGATGGTGGCGTCGGCAGGGATCGCGGCCAGGCTGTTCACCGCCAGGCGCAGGCCGACCGCCCAGCCATGGGTGCGCTCGAGCAGTCGGCGGCTGGTCGAGGCCGGGTCGACATGTGCCGGGAGCTGCGGCAGCAGGGCACGCACCTCCTCGAGGCCAAAGCGCAGGTCGCGCTCGCGGAATTCCGCCAGCTCGTCATGGGCGCGCAACCTTGCCAGCGCCAGCGGCGGCTCGGTCCGGGTGGACAGGACCACGCCCCATTGCGGCGGCAGCCGCTCGAGCAGCAGGTCGAGGAACTCGAACACCGCCGGGTCGCGGATCCGGTGCGCGTCGTCGACGACGATCAGGCCGCGCTCGACGTCGCAGGCGGCCAGGGTGTTGAGCAGCTCGCTTGTCACCGCCCGGCGATCGCTGCGGCTGCCGCCGGCCATGGCCACCAGCGCTTCCGGGTCGGTGCGCCAGGGCGGGTCGAGGGGCTCGAGCGCGGCGCAGAGGCAGGCGAGCAGGCCGAGCGGGTCGTCGTCGGAATCGACCGCGACCCAGGCGACGGAGGCCCGGCCGGCGAGCCGGGAAATCAGGCCGGTGAGTGCGGCGGTCTTTCCGAACCCGGCCGGCGCCGCCAGCAGCACTAGGCGCTTGGTCAGCGCCGCGTCGACCATGCGCTGCTCGAGCGACTCGCGACGAACCAGGCCGGCGCGGGGACGCGGGGCCTGGATCTTGGTCAGGGCGAACGACGGCGAGGCCATGGCAGGAGCAAAGGGATGGGGATATTTTTGCCTACGAGCAAGTGCCCGGCCATGCTTGGCGGCCCTGCCGATCGCCTATGGGCGCCTTCTAGAATCGGCCGATGGCCATCTACCGTCTCGAAGATCGCATTCCCCGGATCCACGCCAGCGCCTGGGTCGCCGACAACGCGACCGTGGTCGGCGACGTCGAACTGGCGGAGGACGCCAGCGTCTGGTACGGCGCGATCCTGCGCGGCGACAGCGCGCTGCTCCTCATCGGCCGGCGCTCCAACGTGCAGGACGGCAGCGTCATCCACGCCGACGAGGGCATACCGACGACGCTCGGCGACGATGTCTCGATCGGTCACCTGGTGATGCTCCACGGCTGCACCATCGGCGACGGCTCGCTGATCGGCATCGGCGCCGTCGTCCTCAACCACGCGCGCATCGGCATGCACTGCCTGGTCGGAGCGCGTTCGCTCGTCACCGAGGGCAAGGAGTTCCCAGACGGGTCGCTCATCATGGGCTCGCCGGCGGTGGTGGTGCGCAGCCTGAGCGAGGCGCAGATCGAAGGCTTGCGCCACGTTGCCGCGCACTACGTCGGCAACGCCGCGCGCTTTCGCACCGGGCTGGCGAAGATCGGCTGAGCCGGCGTTACTCGAAGCGCAGCTCGACGGCACCGAGGTCGCTGAATTCGGCGCGGTAAAGGCCGGGCCCCGGAACAAAGGGTGCGCCGGTGCAGCTGCCGGTGGTCACGATATCGCCCGCACGCAGACCCGGGCTGCCCGCCGGCTGGGCATTGGCGAGCATCACGACGGTGGCGAGAGGGTCGCCGTCGAGAATCGCCCGGGGGCTGCCGAGCGCCAGCTCCCGAGCCGGCTGGGCGGGAGCGGCGGCGCCGAGGACGATGTCGACCTCGGCGAAGTCGATCCCTTGCCAGTCCTCGAACCGCGGCCCCGAGACCAGGGCGCCGTTGTTGAAGCCGTCGGCGAGCTCGGCCAGGGTGCCGCTGCCGGCCGGCCAGCGCGGATCGACGATCTCGATCGCCAGCCGCATCGACTCGATGGCCGCGGCGACTTCGTTGCGCGAGTAGGGCTCGCTCGCTCGCGGCGGCAGATCGCGGCGCAATTGGAAGGCGATCTCGCACTCGATCTTGGGAGCGATGAAGTCGGCGAAGCGCATCGATGCCGGCCCGAGGCTGGCGTCTTGCATCATCGCCAGCGGAATGGCCGAGGCGATCGGTTGCGGCACGCCCAGGGTGCGCCGTTGCTCGGGCGTGATCGCGGCGATCTTCCAGCCGGCACCGCCACCGAGCTCGGCGATGACGGCTGCCTGCAGGCGGTAGGCTTCGGCGAGATCGCCCGGCCGCCAGGCAGGCGGGCATTCGGAGATCGTGCGGGCGCCGCGCCGTGCCTGCACCAGCGCGGCCCGTGCGGCCTCGAAGTCGGCGTCATTCATGCCCGGTCGGGCCCGCGACGACGGGTCACTTGAGGCGATAGCCGCAGACGCCGCAGAAGACGTCGTCGCCGGTGACCGGCGACAGGCATTGCGGGCAGGTCGAGGTCACCGGCATCGCCGGCGCGGCGGCAGGCTGCGTCGGGGGCGGCACATACGCAGGCGGCGAGTAGGACGGCGGCGAGTACGCCGAGGGCACCGTCAGCGGCGTCGTCGTCGGGCTCGGTGGGATGTCGTCGAACGACAAGTCGATGTCGGTCGAGGTCGCCGGCGTCGGCGGGGCGTAAGCCGCGGGTGGGGTGTAGGCCGGCGGCACGGCGGCAGGCGGCGTGGCGGCGGCGAACGACGCGGCCGCGGCGCTGCCAGCCGCCATGCCGGCCGGGTTGTAGGGCGGCTGCATCGTCGCCGCCGCGTCCGGCGCAGGCGGCGTCGGCGCGGTCGCGCGGTTGGCGGCAGCGCGCGCCTTCTCGCCGAGGTCGCTGGCGCGATTTCGCGCCTCGTCGAGCTTTTGCCGCAGCGCCGCCTCGGTGGCGCTGAGGTCGAGGCCTTCGGTGACCCGCAGGTAGACGAGGCAGAGACCGAGCAGATAGACCTGCGCCACCAGCGACGCTGCGATCGCCCAGAGGACCCCGAGACCGAGGGTGCCAGCGACGAGATGGCCGGCGCCCCCGCCGCCGCCTCCTCTCATGCCGCCCATGCCCATCCCGCCCATCCCCATGCCGCCCATGCCACCCATCAGGTCACCGAGGCCGAGGATCGAAGCGGAGAGTCCGAGCGTCGGCATCAACCCGGAAAAGAGCACGCCGAAGACGATCAGGGCGACGATGCCCGCCAGCAGCCAGACGACCGCGAGCAGGAGGATCGCCTCGACGATCCGGCTGCGCGCGATCGCCAGCGTCTGCGACAGGGCACGCATGATGGTCGCGCCCTGCCAGATCGCCGGCAGCGACAGCAGCATGCAGAGGAAAAGACCCAGCACCGTGATGCCGGCGACGACCACCGAGACCGGGAAGGCCACGGTGAACAGCACCGGCCCGAGGAACGGGATCTTGCAGACGAAGAGAACGATCGCGATCACCAGGAAGACCGCGAGCTCGACCAGGAACAGCAGGATGGCGAGAGCGATCAGCTTGGGAATGCAGAGCAGGCCCTGAACCAGCGCATCGACGGTGCTGCGCGGCGAGATGCCGCGTGCGTCGTCCATGTGCAGCAGCCCGGCGGCATTGACGCCGGTGCCGGCGGCGACGAGCCAGATCAGGACGCCGAGGAAGGTCATGAAGGCGCCCAGCTGCGCCAGCAGGCCGGCGACCAGGACGCCGCCGACCAGGCAAGCCATCATGGCGATCAGGGCGCGGCGGTTGCGCAGCCCGTTGATCGCGCCGAACAGGCTGGACAGCGCGTTGGCCGAGATGCCGCTAGGCAGCGGAGTGGCTTCTGCCGGAATGGACGACATGGATTCTCCTCATGCCGCTGCTGCGGCTTGTGCGGCGTATCCGTTTGCCTCTTGGGCCAACTTGGTCAACTGCCTCGGCGGCGGTCTTCCTTTTCCTTGATCTGCTTGCAGAGCGGCTCGTTCGCATGCTCCGGTTTGCCGCATTCAAGTGATTGGCACATCGATTCGGCAATCATGCCGCGACCCGCACAGATCTGCTGGACGCCGCGCGCCTGCACCGGCGGCGGCGCGACCGGCGGCGGCGGGGCCGGTCGGGCGCGCGCCGCTTCCTCGGCGCGGCGGCGTGCCGCCTCCTGCTCGGCGGCTCGCTGCGCGGCCGCCGCCTGCTGTTGCTGCTGCTCGGCCAGTGCCTTGGCCTTGGCCTCGCGATCGGCTTTGGCCTTGGCCTCGCGTTCACGCTTCTTCTCTGCGGCGATGCGCTGCGCCTCGACGTCCGAGGCCGATGGCGCAGCCGGCTCGACCACCGGCGGGGCGGCGGTCGCCGTCTCGACCGGCGAGGCGGCAGGCTCGGGCGGCGGCGCGGCCGCCACTTCGGCTGCCGACGCGGCGGGCGCGGCGACAGCCGAGGCCGCGGGCTCCACGGCCGCCGGTGCGGGTGCCGCCATCGGCGGCGCCGATGCCGCAGTGTCGGGAGCCGGCGTGCCCGAGCTGCGCATGAACCACCAGGCCGCGGCGCCGCCGGCGACCAGCAGCGCCACCACGACACCGATGATGAGCGGCGCGCGGTTCGGGGCGGGAGCGGCGAACGCGGGAACCGCGGCGGCGGGCGCCGAGGCCGGCGCGTCGTCGTCGGCGCCGCGATGCTGTCGTACCGCCGCGAGGGCCGCGGTCGGGTCGGAAATCTCCGTGGGGCCGAGCGGATCGTCGTACGCCGGCGGATAGGCGGGCGGCGCGGCATACGATGACCCGGCCACCGGCGGGTACGCCGAGGTTCCCACCGGCGGCGGCGGGTAGGGCGCGACCGGCGCGTAAGAGGGGTAGCTGATCGGCGGCGGGCTGGTGCCGGCGTACGGATCGGGCGGCGCGGCAGCGGGACGGCCGCGCGGCACGATCACGGTGCCGAGCAGGCTCACGCCGCAGTTGGCGCAATAGCGGACGCCCGGCTTGTTCTGGAAGTTGCACTCGTCGCAGGTGATGCCGGCGCCGAGCTGCGATTCGTCCTCGGATGCGGGCGTCGGCGGCGGGAAGGCGGTGCCGCACGACCGGCAGAACTGAGCCTCCTCCCTGTTTTCGGTGCCGCACACCGAGCACAGCTTCGTCATTCCTCGCGCCTCCGCCCACCGATGCTGGTGTCTCGAAGGACGATACAGTGCTTTGCGGGTCCGGGCAATTCGCACCATCTCGGCGAACGACAATGCGCGAACTCTGCCGCGCCGAACGGAGATTGCCCGTGCTTTATGCCTCGCTGAAAGCCGTCCACCTGCTTGCCGTCATCGCCTGGGTCGGCGGCATGTTCTTCATGCTGATGTGCCTGAGGCCGGCCGTGCACGAGGTGCTCGAGGCGCCGCCGCGAGTGCGGCTCATGCATGCGACCCTGCGCCGCTTCCTGCGGATCGTCGGCCTGGCGGTGCTGGCGATCCTGCTCAGCGGCGCGGCGATGTTCGCCATGGCCTGGCGCGATCGCGCCGGCGCCGGGCTGGCGTTCAATATGCCGCTCGACTGGTACGTCATGGTGGCGCTCTTCTTCGTCATGCTGGCGGTGTTCCTGCACGTCAGGCTGCCGCTCTTCGCGCGGGTCGAGCGGGCGATGGCGGCCCAGGCCTGGCCCGATGCCGGCGCAGCCCTCGGGGCGATCCGCTGGGAGGTGGCGATCAATCTCGTGCTCGGCATCTTCATCGTCGTCATCGTGCGGCTGGGCGCCGCCGCCTGAGACTCAGGGCCGCGCGGCGAGAGCGCGGGCGACCGCGGCGAGCGCGG